>JAGOCU010000413.1 GCA_017998555.1 Thermoflexales bacterium | reverse complement strand
GGCGCGATCGCGGCGATCAGCGCGGGCAGCGCCTCGAAGTCGGCGATGATGGCGTCGCGCAGGGCGGGTTGGTGCAGCGCCGCGGCCGGGTGGAACATCGGCACGATGGTCCGCCCTTCGATCTTCCTGGCCTTGCCGTGAATCGCGGAGATCTTTGCCCCGGGAAACCAGCGCGCCATCGAGAAGCGGCCCAGGGTGACGACGACAGCCGGGTTGATCAATTCGATCTGCCGGTCGAGATAGGGCCGGCAGGCGTCGATCTCGTCGGGCGTCGGGTCGCGATTCTCGGGTGGCCGGCACTTCACCACGTTGGCGATGAAGACATCGGCCCGCCGATATCCGGCGCTGGCGATCAACTCGTCGAGAAACTTGCCGCTGGCCCCGACAAAGGGGCGGCCCTGCTGGTCCTCATTGAAGCCCGGCCCCTCGCCGATCAGCATCAGCGCCGCGTTTTTGGGCCCCTCGCCCGGAACGGCATTCTTGCGGGTTGCGCCCAACGGACAAAGCTGACATGCGCGCACGGCGGTGGCAATCTCGGTGAGGTCGTTCATCGAGGCTGGATTCTACCGGGGAGCTGCGGGACGGCGGACGACGGACGAAAGATCGCGCCGCCATGCGCTACAATCTGAACAGGTCATATTGACCTGTTGGCGATTTCGGCGGGACACCATGAACACAATCAGCGTCGGCGAAACCAAAAGCCACCTCTCGGAGTTCGTGTCGCGGGCTGCGGCTGGCGAGCGCTTTGTAATCGAGCGCCGCGGCCGGCCAGTTGCGGCGTTGGTTGGCGCGGACACCCTTGAGCGTCTCGAGCGAAGCGCTGACCTGTTGCGGCGATTGGCCCAGGCCTTGGGCCAAAGCGAGGCGATTCTGGCGGAGATCGCCTCGGGCGCCGAGCACCCCATCACCGCCGCCTTTGGCTTGATGGCCGACCAGCCCGAGTGGGATGAAACCGTTGCGGAGATCTACCGGCAACGACGCCAGGGGGATCGGCGCGCGACGGTGAAACTGTGATCGTGCTCGACACCGACCACTGTGTGGCGATTCTGCGCGGAAAGCTCGACCCGCGCACGCGCGTCACAGCCGGTGAAACGCTCGCGGTAACGGCCGTGACGGTCGCTGAGTTGACCCATGGCGCGCATCGTTCATCGCGCGCCGCGGACAATCTGATGCGGGTCGACGCGTTGCTTGCGGCGGTGAATGTGCTCGACTTTGACGAGGCAAGCGCGCGGCTCTTTGGGGCGCTCAAAGCGCGTCTGGAGATCGCCGGGCGGCCCATTGACGATATCGACCTGCAGATTGCGTGTGTCGCATTGCGCCACGATTCGGAATTGGCGACGCATAACGGAAGGCATTTCGGACGCGTGCCCGGGCTCAAGAGCGTCGATTGGCTTTGAATGATTCGGCCGATCAGAGGCAGCGATCCCGCCCGGACCGGCGCACGTGCGAACCCGTCCCGAACAATCCCAGGCAAGATCACGATCCTCGCGCGAAGCGCGAGGATCGTGATCTTGCCTGGGATTGTTCGGGACGTGTTCAGCCAGATTCTTCGTGTCTCTGCGCCTTAGGACTCGTAACAGAACCTGTCGCCGAGGCGACAGGTTCTGTTACGAGATATTGGTGGTGAAAGGCCCGGAGCAATCACGACTTGAAGGTGTAGCCGCGCCCGGCGACCGTCTGCACATGACGCGGCTTGCCGGGGTCGGCCTCGACCTTCTCGCGCAGCCGCCGCACGAGCTGAGCCAGGCTGTCATCGCGGACCCCGCGCTCGAAGATCATGTCCTCGGGCCAGACCGCGCGAATCAGATCGTCCTTGTCACACACCGAGCCGGCGTGGGCGCGCAGGTATTCGAGCAGCGCGCTTTCCTTGGCCGTGAGGGCGGTCAACTTTGACGCGTCGAAGCCCCGATCGAGCGCCTCGCGGGCGGGACGTCCGTCCATCAGCAGCGGCAGCAGGTCCAGACCGGACCGGCGCAGTTCTTCGGGCGAGGGACTGTCCGACCAGAATTCCTCGATCCGCGCGCGCACGGCCGTATGCGCGCCGATTCCGGCCGGCGTGAGCGGCGCCCCGTCCGCGAGGGCCTCGCAACCTGCCCGGAGCAACGAGGGATACCCGCCCGTGATGCGGGTGAGCGCGCTGGCCTCGTTCGCGCCCCAGGCCAGACGCTTGCGGTCCGCAAACGCTTCGACGTTCCAGGCGGCGTCGGCGGCGCTCAGGCAGCCGAGCGCGATCGTGTGGGCGTGGCAGAGCTCAGCCAGCTCGCTGGCGGGCGGCAGGCCATGCCGGGTGCCAAAGATGAGGGACAGCCGAAACTTGCGCGCGTCGCGCAGGGCGCGCAGGTTGCCGGCGATGGCGCCCGTGGGGATCAGCGCGTCGAACCGATCGAGCAGCAGCGCCACGACCTCGCCGGCGACGGCCGCGTCGAGGGCGACGTCCAACGCTTCAATTTCATCCTTGGCCGGCGCGCCCGAGCCGGTGAGCGCGCGCCGGATCAGCCGGAACAGCGCCTCGGGCGTTTGATCGGTGAGGCGGTTGCAGTCCACCAGCGCCCAGCGCGGCGGGATCGGCGCGCGGTGCGCGAGCCAGCCAAACAGGTTGCTCTTGCCGGCCCCGCTCAAGCCGACCACCGAGACGCAATCGCCGCTTCGGGCGGCGGCCCGGATGCGGGCGACTTCGGCCGCGCGATAGTCGGCGGGGTAGGTGTCCCAGATCGTCATGGCGTGCTCATTTTCGCAGGGATCGCGTCAGGGAGGAGTGTGTCAACATCGCGGATGGGCCGGGACGTCCAGGCGATGACGCCGACCGGCGCGCTGGCGATGCCGGCGAAGGCGATCAGC
>JAGOCU010000412.1 GCA_017998555.1 Thermoflexales bacterium | reverse complement strand
TTGTTGACCCGTTCGCCGGCCCCGACACCCATGATGGCGCTGCTGACAACCTGGGTGGTGCTGACCGGCCCGCCCAGGAGCGAATTGCCGAGAATCACGATCGCGGAAGCCAATTGCGCGCTGAACCCGTCAATCGGCCGGATCTTGTAGAACTTGCCGCCAAGGGTCCGAATCAGGCGCCAGCCGCCCAGCGACGTGCCCAACGCAATCATGAGCGAACAGGCGAAGACCACCCACAATGGCACTTCAAAGCTCTGGAGGTAACCCCCGATCACGAGGGCCAGGGTGATGATGCCCATCGACTTCTGCGCGTCATTGGCCCCGTGGCTCAAAGCCAGGGCCATGGCCGTGACGATCTGGCCGCGCTTGAAGACCACGTTGATGCCGACAGACGCCCGGGCGATCAGCAAGTAGACCAGCTTCGTGATGACAAAACCAAAGACCAGCCCGATGATGGGCGAGGTAAACAGCGCAATCAAGACCTTGCCGATCCCTTGAAGCTGAACGGCCTGGGCGCCCGCCCCAACCAACACCGCTCCCAGAAGCCCGCCCACGATGGCATGCGAGGAACTGCTGGGAATCCCCAGAAACCAGGTCAGCACGTTCCACAGGATGGCGCCCGCCAGGGCCGCGATCAGGACTTCGAGGCTGATCGCATCCGCGGCAATGATCTCGTGGCCGATGGTCTTGGCGACGGCCACCCCAAAGATGAAGGGGCCGGAGAACTCGCAAATGGCGGTGATCCCGAGGGCGACCTGGGGCGAGAAGGCCCGCGATGAAATCATCGTCGCCACGATGTTGCTGGAATCGTGGATGCCGTTGAGCAGGTCAAAGGCCAGGGCCAGGATCACGAGAATGATGATGATGGTCATCGCAGCGCTCGCGGCACTCACATGCTTTTGACGACGATGTGGGCGATAACGTTCGCGGCTTCATCGACCCGATCCGCGGCGTTGCTCAGATGGCGATATACCTCGCGCATCTTCATCACGTCGACGACCTGCTTCACATCGGTGATGTCCTTGAACATGGCAGCCAGGGCCAGGCGATACTCGGCTTCGATCTTGTTCTCGAGCTTCTTGGCGCGCCGCATGTGTTCGTTGGCGACTTTGCCGTGCTGCTGCAGGCGCATCACGGCCAGCATCAGTTCGCCGCCCGCGTCGCGCAGCAGGCCCGACATCCGCTGCATGTGCGAGGTCGCCCGGACTTCAAAGAGCCTCATTTCGGACACGGTGCTATACGCGTAATCCAGGACGTCGTCGATGGCCCGGGACAGGGTGAAGATGTCCTCCCGGTCATAGGGGGTGACGAAGGTGTTGGTCAGTTCGTCGATCAGGATGCGGCGGACTTCGTCGGCCTGCTTTTCGTGGGCCATGAGCTGGGCCGCGGCCGCCTCGCTCTCGTCATCCATGTATTTGACAAGATCGTTCAAGCCGGCGAGGGTCAACTCGGCCTGCTCGGTGACGAGTTTGGCGAAGACGTTCTCGGGCTTTCTAAACATGCGCTGGAGGAGCGACCCCGAACCTGCATGCGCCAGCGGCGCGCCGTTCACACTCAAGGGGGCGATGGGATCAGGGTGTCGCAGACCAGAATTGTTGTTCATGTTGTCGATGAGTTTGGCAATCTGGCCGCCGGCAACAAGGCCCGACGCGGCCTCGAGCGGACGGGGCTTGCGCGCGCCGGTCGCATTTGGCCGGGCCGGGAATACCTCAAGCAATTCACTCAAACTCCCCAGGCTGAAATCGGGGCCGGGCCCGGGCTCCAGCACGGGCGCGCTGCTGCGCATCAAGACCACAGCCTGGAAACCGGCCTTGCGCGCGGCCGGGACATCCGCCTCGGCCCGGTTCCCCACATAGGCGCAACGCTCCGGCGCGACGCCCATCTCGGCCGCCGCAGCGAGCAGGAGTCCGGGTCCGGGCTTGCGCGACTTGACCAGGCACGAGAGCGTCACGCACTCGAAGGCCTCGGCCAGGCCAAGACCCGCGAGCATTTCGGGCACCTCGGTGCTGCTGATCGTGTTGCTGGCAATGCCAAGGCGATAGCCGCGCCGGCGCAACTCGAGCATGATGGGCCGCACCTCCGGCCGCACCCGGCGCACCGCCAGCGAATCGCGCCAGATCTTGTTCAGCGGAATCGCGAGCGCGCGGACGGTCTCGGGCGGCCAGTCCGGAAGCAGCCACTGGGTCCACAGCTCAGCCTCGTCGAGCGCCGCCGCGTTCCCCTTGGACCAGGCTTTGTAGGCCTTGGCCCGCAGCTCGAGCAACGCCAACATCCGCTCAGCCGGGATATCCGAACCGAGCAGTTCGCAAATCTTCTGGATGTAGGCCGGCTTCTCGCGCGGCGCGCGCCGGGCAGTCTCGCGCAGCGTTCCGCCCACATCAAAGATGATGGCTTCAACGGATGACAGGGTCATGCAAGCATCTCCTCAATCTCGGGGGTCACCCACAGCGTGGCGCCGGTGGTGTCGACACAGATATCGCAGTTTCGCAGTTGCGGCAGATAGCACGTCTGCGCCATCAGGAACTGGTCCTTGAAATATCGATTACACAGATAGAAGTGATCATACTTCTTCCGATAGTCAATATCGCGCTTCCACTTGCGCTTGAGTCGCACGGCGTCATCGGTGAGATACACCACCTTGATCCCGATCAGGGGCGCGATGTCGTCGAGCAAGAATGGGAAGTTGCCCTCGATGAAGATGATGTCAGCCGGGGCGATGGGCACCGGCACGCCCTCGGGTTTCAGCCGGCCGCTCAGATCGTGGCTTGAGGTGGCGTTGATGAAGTCGTAGCGGGGCGTCGAGACGCTCCGGCCGCGCAGCAGGTCCTGCAAGCACTGTT
>JAGOCU010000411.1 GCA_017998555.1 Thermoflexales bacterium | reverse complement strand
GCCGCCCTCGACCTTCTGGATGGCGATGGTGGAGTAGTGGGCGCGTTGGGCGAGAGCGGCCTGGGTGAGGTCGAGCAGCTTGCGGCGGGCCTTGAGCCAGGCGCCGAAGGGCGGGGTGAAGTCCATGCTGGGCTACGCCTCGACTGCGGACGGTGGACGGAGGACCGCCGGCGGCATCCGGTTGGCCATTTGTTGCGGCTTGTCCATGTCCGTCTGCCGTCCGGATGCGTCGATCTCCTCTTCAAGCAGACGCGCCACATCCTCCAGCGACATCCGTTCGCCCGCCCGCCAATGCTCAAACAGGGATGGGTCGGCCAGGGCCTGGGCGCGGCGCGCGGCCAGCCGCGCGCAGACCAATTGGCGCAGCTCCGGGTTTTCCGCAGCCGCGACTTCGTGCGCCGATGCCGCCCCAAACAAGCGGAACGCGCCCGCCTTGTTGCGCAGAATGAGCCGGTCCCTGGCCAGGAGGATCAGCGCCGCCGGCAGGACCGGATCGGTGAAGTGGCCGTTCCACGCCGCCAGCGCCGCGCTCGCGCAGTGTTGAACGCATCGGGCGCTGTCAATGGCAAAGCCTCTGCCGACTGGGTGGGTGGGACCCTGTCCAATATCGATCATGGGGGGCAGGCTGAAGTACTCGGTGGCATCGGCGCCAAACGCCTCGGCGTTTCGCTCGGCCAGCGCCGCGACCGCCGCCAGGCGGACCGACTCGACGGCCGTCCATCCCACCCGGATGAACTCCTCGGCCGCGCGTTTGGCATGCGCCCGCGCGGCGCCAAAATCGCCCCGCCAGACCAGGGCTTGCGCCAGCGAATGATGGGCGGTCGCGGTGCCGCCCAGCATCGTCCAGGTGATGCCATGCGCCTGCCAGACCTTCAGCGCGGCCTCGAGCAGGCTGACCGCCCGGTCGGGTTGTCCATTCACCGCCAGCGCCCGGCCATACATGGACTGGGCCAGGGCCAGCGTCAGTGGATCGCCGCCGCTGTCCGTAAGCATCTGCTCGTAGACGGGCACGGCGGACGCAAAGTCGCGCCCGATCACTTCGCGATCGACGCACTCCGTCCACAGGATCTGCCATTCCGTCCAACGATCGTCGTGTCTGCGGGCCAGATTCCGGGTGAGGCTGAACTGCGCGTGTGCGCGTTCCCAGTCGCCCATCGACTGGACAAGGTCGGCGACGCCGTAGACGGTGGCGGCCTGAATCTCGGGCGGCAGGGCGGTGACCCGCTCCTCGATGTCATCCAGCCAGCCCCGCGCGTCGTCGATGGGCATGAAGACGTTCCACAGGGAACCCCAGCTCACCACCCAGCCGATCCGGCCGGCAAGCCGCAGGCCCAGACTGTAGTCGCCAGTGGGCGAGCGGCACCAGGCCAGGGTCGCGAAGATATTGTCGCGCTCCGAGGCAAGCCGCTTCAGCCATGCGATCTGATCGGCCTTGGGCACATAGGGCCGCGCGGCATCGCCAAGAGCGTTAAGGTATTCCGTCAGACGCAGAAGCATGCGATCGGTCTCGCCGGCGTCTTCGAGCCGGAGGCGGGCGTACTCGCGGACCATCTCGAGCATCGCAAAACGGGGGGAACCGTCCAGGCCTTCGCTTTCGTAGATCAGGCTTTTGTCGAGCAGGGACTGGATCAGCATTTCGGCGGTTGCGGCATCGCCATCGTCGCAGCAGACCGCCGCCGCCCCGTCCAGCGCGCAACCGCCAACGAAAACACCCAGGCGGCGGAAGAACCGTTTGTCGGAGTCATTCAGCAGGGCGTAACTCCAGTCAATGGTGGCGCTCAGGGTGCGCTGGCGGGCTTCCGCATCGCGCGGCCCGCTCGTCAGCAGATCGAAACGCGCCCCGGTGTGATGGGTCAGCCGCTCGAGCAGGCGGGTCGGGGTCAGCATCCGCGAGCGGGCGGCTGCCAACTCGATCGCCAGGGGCAGGTCGTCCAGCTTTCCGCAGATCTCGCCGACGACAACCCCGTTTTCGGGCGTGAGGGCGAAGGTGGGTTTGACCGCGCTGGCTTGCCGGGCGAACAACGCGATGGCGGGCCCGCGATCCAACGGTTTGACCTCGACCACGTGTTCGCCCAGAATGCCCAGGAGGGCCCGGCTCGTGACCAGCACACGCAGGCGCGGGCAGCGCGAGAGGAGATCGCCGATCAGCGTGGCGCCGTCGAGCAGGTGCTCGAAGTTGTCGAGGGTCAGGAGCAGCTCGCGCGGCTCGAGGTAGGCGGCGATCGCCTCGATCGACGGCCCTGCGCCCAGCGCGCGCTGGCGCAGGGTGTTGGCGATGGCGGTTGGAATGTGGGCGGCGTCCGAGACCGATGCGAGCGCGACGAAAGACGCGCCATCGGTGTAAATCGGTTGCAGATCATGGGCGAGCTGCATCGCCAGGCGGGACTTGCCCACGCCCGGCGGCCCGGTCAGCGTGATCAGCCGCGCGCCTCCACCCGGCGCGAGCAACACCCTGAGCGCGGCCAGTTCCGTATCGCGTCCGATCATCGGGGTGAGCGGCACCGGCAGGTGATTGAGGCGTTGGCGCACATCGACCCCGCGGGCAAACGCGATGAAGGCGGCGCGATCGCTCTCGGGTATGTCGAGTGGGACAACGAGCGCGGCGGCCAGGGCGCGCGACGCAGGGTGGGCGCGCTCCTCGACTTTGCGGATGCTCTCGGTTGAGTAATGGGCAAGCTCCGCAAGTTCGACCTGAGTCAGGTCGAGCTGCTTGCGGCGAACCTTCAGCCATGCGCCAAACGGCGGTGCAAAATCCACAGCGCCCCCAAACGCGTCTTCTTGCGAGAACCATAACCGCTGCGGCGATGAACGTAATGTGTATGGCTTTCGACTTCAATTATGGACCCAAACGGTATTAGGTGCAATGCGGG
>JAGOCU010000410.1 GCA_017998555.1 Thermoflexales bacterium | reverse complement strand
CACTGCCGAAGCCGTCTCGGCCACGGCCCGGGTGAGCGCCTCGTCGGGGCTCTCATCGCCCAGACCCGCGCTCGAGGGCAGCGCCCAGTTTGCGCCGTCCTGCGAGATGATGATGAGCTGATCGTCCTCGTTGAAGCAAAACGCGCTGACCTCTACCACGGCATCGCCGGGGAGGGCATACGGCGCCGCGCGCCAGCGGGAGGTGGTGTCAGGGGGATAGGTGTCGGTTGGGATCATATAAACGCCCTCACCCCCGCCGCGAGCTCGCTCAGCCCAAAGCCCAGCATGAGCAGCGCCGAGACCAGGGTGAGCCAGCGGGTGAAGCCCGTGCCGAGGCGGCGGGCCATCGAGAACAGCCCGATCACCCCGGCCAGCCCGGCGATGAAAGTCGCGTAGAAGGCGACGACAAAGGCGATGCCCAGGGCCGGCGACTCGGCCCATGCCCGCAGCAGAATCGGCCCGATCAGGGTGCTCCAGAAGATCCACGGCCCCGGCCCGGTGAAATTGACCAGCACGCCCTGGATGAGCATGCCCCGACCAGCCGGTCCTTCGGCGGCCTGGGTGCTCTTTCCGGCCCGGAAGATCTGGAAGAAGCGAAAGGCCGTGTAGAGCAGAAACGCTCCGCCGGCCAGATGCAGGGCGTCGATCAGCCGGGGCGGCACCTGGCTCAAGATGGCCAGGACCAGCACGATGATCGGCGCGTCGCTGAGGAGCGGGCACAGCGCCAGCGCGACCGCGCGCCGGAAGCCGTGCTTGAGCGCCTGGCCGAGCAGGAAGGCCTTGAAGGGCCCGGGCGTAAACGTCGCCGACAGCGCATAGCCGGCGCCCTGTAAAACGTAGAAGAGCACGACGTCAGCCGGTCTGCAATCGGGCGATGGCCCGGTCCAGGCGCGCAAGGGTGAGCTCGCGCCCGAGCGCGTCGAGCATCCCGAACAGGGGCGGGGTGACCTGCTTGCCGCTCACCGCGTTGCGCAGCACAGTGAAGAGCTGGGTCGGTTTGAGGTTGAGCTCGGCGCCCAGATCGCGCAGGGTCTTCTCGATCACCGGCTCGCTGAACTCGCTCAACGCGGCCATCTCCGAGCGCGCGGCGCGCAGGGCCGCCAGCGACAGGTGCTGCTCCATCTTCGGTCCGATCAGCATCTCGACCGGCGGGGTCGGGATGTCGTTGAAGAAGAAGTCAACCAGGTCAGCGGCCTTGGTCAGCCGGTCGAGGCGGATCTGGATCAGCGGGATCAGCCGGCGCAGGCGGTCCATCTTCTCGGGCGTATCGACGGCGACCCCGGCCTTCTCGAGGAAGGGCAGTAACCGTTGGGCGAGATCCTCCGGCGCAAGCATCCGGATGTGCACCCCGTTCAGCCAATCCAGCTTGGCGTAGCTGAAGATGGCCGGCGACGAGCCGACCTTCTCGAGGGTGAACTTCTCGTACAGCTCGCTCTGGGTGAAGACGTTCTGCTCGTCGCCCTGGCCGGGCGCCCAGCCGAGCATGGCCAGAAAATTGACCAGCGCTTCGGGCAGGTAGCCCGCCTCGCGGAATTCGGTCACACTGGTCGCGCCGTGGCGCTTGCTGAGCTTCTTGCCGTCGTCGCTCAACACGAGCGGGACGTGGGCGAAGCGCGGCAGCTCCCAGCCAAAGGCCTGCAGGATATGAATATGCTTGGGCGCGCTGGGCAGCCACTCGACCGCCCGGATGACGTGCGAGACCTGCATCAGATGATCGTCGACCATCGCCGCGAGGTGATAGGTCGGGAAGCCATCCGACTTGAGCAGGACCACGTCATCGAGGTTGCCGTTGTCAAAGGTGACCTGGCCCTGGATCATGTCGTCCAGGGTGACCGTGCCGCGGGTCGGCATCTCGAGCCGGATGACGTGCGGCTCGTCGGCCCCCACATCCTCACGCAGGCGCATGGTCTTGCGGAAGGTGAAGGCCTGCCTGGCGGCCTGCGCGGCGGAGCGCATGTGGTCGAGCTCCTCGGAGGTTTCGTTGGCCCGGTAGGCCAGCCCGCGCTCGACCAGCCACTCGGCGTGCTGCTTATAGATCTCGAGGCGCTGCGATTGCACGTAAGGCGCGTACGGCCCGCTCATTTCCATGGCGCCGTCCCAGTCCTCGTTGGTCTTCATCCGGGCGAGCTCGGCCTTGCCGGGACCCTCGTCCAGCTCGACACCGAGCCAGCGCAGGCTTTCGACGATCGAGCGGGCCGAGCCGGGCACATAGCGTTCCTGGTCGGTGTCTTCGATGCGGAGGAAGAATTTTCCGCCGGCATGCCGGGCGGTCAGCCAGGCGAAGATCATGGTGCGGATATTGCCGATGTGCGGCTCGCCGGTGGGCGATGGGGCGTAGCGGGTGCGGACGTCCATGGGATTCGATGCGGTCGCGGGCTAAAAAAAGAGCGCCGCCTGCCAGGGTTCCGGCGGGCGGCGCGATTGCGGTCGCGTTATTCCTTGAGCCAGCCGTCCCCGGCGCGGGCGTAACTCAGCAGTTCGCCGGGCTGGAAGTAGAGCTTGATCTCGCGCTCGGCGGTCTCGGGCTTGTCCGAGCCGTGCACGAGATTGCGCGAGATGTTGAGGCCGAAGTCGGCCCGGATGGTGCCGGGCGCGGCGTTGAGCGGGTTGGTCGCGCCCATGGTCGCGCGCGAGGCGGCGACGGCGTCCGGCCCTTCGAGAACCATGACGACGACCGGGGCGGAGGTCATGTAGGTGACCGTGCCTTCGTAGAAGCCCTTGCCCTTGTGCTCGGCGTAGTGCTCCTCGGCGAGGGCGCGCGGGATCTGGATGAGTTTCAGGCCGGCCAGGCGCAGGCCGCGCTGTTCAAAGCGCTTGATGACATCGCCCACCAACGCGCGCTGCACGCCGTCGGGTTTGATGATGATGAG
>JAGOCU010000409.1 GCA_017998555.1 Thermoflexales bacterium | reverse complement strand
GTGTCGATGATGAGTTCGCGGGTGGCCAGGCGTCGGGCGGCCACAAATCGCATGTAGCCGGCAAGGGCGAACCCCGCGGCGAGGGCCAGCACGCCAGAAGTCGCCCCGACATGCCCGTCGATGGCGGTCAGGATGGCGATCACCACCAGGGCCGGGACCGCGACCGGAGACGCGGCTGAACTCAGATTCAGGCTGTGTTCGGCAAGGGGGTGGACGATGCCGGTCAGGAAGCGCGAGGGGACGTAACGAGAGGAGCCGAGCAAAGGGGACGGCGGACCGCCGGCCGCGGGCCGCCGAAAGATCTCGGCGGCCCGCGGTCTACCGTTCGCGGTCTTGGCTACTGGACGCCCACGGCGGTCCAGGCCTTGTCATACAGCGCCTGCGACTTGGCGTCGCCGCGCACGAGATATTCGAGTTTCTTGCCCAGTCCGGCGACGTCGGGATAGATCGCCTTGTTGGCGATCAGCTCCTTGTCAACCAGGCCCTTCTTCACCGCTTCGGCGTTCGGGGTGGGGAACTTCTTGTCGTTGGCGTTGAGGGCGGCGATGTCGGGCCGGAGCAGGAAGTTGATGAAGATCTCGGCGGTGTATTTGTTTTTGCCGCCCTTGGGGATCGCCAGATTGTCCTGCCAGACCGTGCTGACATCATTCGGGATGATGAACTTGATCGTCGACTTTTCGGTCGTGGCATTGATGGCGTCGCCGGTATACAGCATCGCGATGGCGACATCGCCGGCGACCAGGTTGGCCCGGTTGTCGACGCTGCTGTAGTAGCCCTTGACAAACTTCTTCTGCGCCACCAATACATTCTTGGCCGCGTCGATCTGGGCGGCGTCCACGCTGTTCGCGCTGAAGCCCTTCAGGCGCAGCGCGGCGCCAATGGCCTCGCGCTGGTCATTGAGCATTCCGATCTTGCCCTGGATGTCGGCCGCCGGCTCAAGCAGATCCTTCCACGAGGTGATCTCGCGCTTGATCTTGGCGGTGTCATACGCAATCCCGGTCGTGCCCCAGAAATAGGCAACCGAGTACTCGCTCTTGGGATCGAAGTACAGATTGCGATGGGAGGGATCCAGGTTGGCTGCGTTGGGCACGTTCGCGTAGTCGATCTTGAGCAGCATGCCCGCTGCCACCATCTTTTCGACCATGTAGTCCGACGGCACGACCAGGTCATAGCCCGGATTGCCGCCCGCCTGGAATTTGGCGAACAGCGACTCGTTGTCGTCGTAGTTGTCGATGGCGACCTTGACCCCGCATTCCTTCTCGAACGCGGTCAAAACACCGTCAGCGATGTAGTCTGACCAGTTGTAGAGCGAAAGGGTCTTGGACAGTTTGGACTTGTCGCCGCAAGGCGGCGCTTCGGTCGGCTTGGGCGCCGGCGTCGCAGTGGGCGGCACGGCCGTCGCCGTCGGCGGAACCGCTGTCGCGGCGGGTTTCGGCGCGTCGGTGGGCTTGGGCGCGTCGGTGGGCTTCGGAGCTTCGGTAGGCTTGGGCGCCTCGGTGGGCTTGGGCGGAACGGCCGTCGGCGTGGCGGCCGCGCCGCAGGCCGAGAGCAACAGGGCGCCGGCCAGGGCGAAAGAGGCAAACGACAGTCTGCGGGTGTGGGTCACTTCTTCTTACTCCTTGTGTCGATACCGATCTTCATGCGGCGCGGAATTCCCGGCGCCATGCCGCGCATTCTATCGGAAAACTCAATATGGGAAGCGCAATCGCCCGCCCCGGCGTAGCCGGGGCGGGCGATTGCGCTTCCCGAAAGAGCGACACGCGCCTACGTCTGGCGGCGCTGGACGACGAGCGACAACACCACGATGCCGATCGAGAAGAGCAGCAACGCGGTCGAGACGGCGTTGATCTCCGGGGTGACGCCCTGTTTGAGGGCCGACCAGATGTAGATCGGGAGGGTGTTCCATCCCTTGCCATTGACAAAGAACGAAATGATGAAGTCGTCGATGGATAGGGTCAAAGCGAGCAGCGCGCCGCTGATCACGCCGGGCATGAGCAAGGGCAACGTGATTCGGACGAAGGTCCGCATCTCATTGGCGCCCAGATCCTGGGCCGCTTCTTCCAGGGCGTGGTCGAAATCGGCCAGACGTGCCCGAACCGTGAGATAGACAAAGGGCATCGAGAAGGCTACATGCGAGACGACCAGGGTGAAAAAGCCGCGGATGTCGACGTCGTCGGGCACTTCCCCGGTAACGGCGGTCACGATCGAGCGGATCGCGCCACTAAGCAACCCAAAAAACATGGCCAGTGAAACGCCGGCCACGATCTCCGGCACGATAACGGGCATGTAGAGCAGCCCATCCCAGATCGGCTTGGAACGGAAGCGATAGCGTTCCATTGCGAGGGCGGTCAGGGTGCCGATGATGACCGAGATCAGGGTGGATACCCCGGCAATGATCAGGCTCTTGAGGGCGGCATCAATCAGACGCTCATTGCCCAACATCTTCTCGTACCACGACAGGGTGAAGCCCTGCCACACCGCGCCGGTGCGGGCGCTGTTGAACGAAAAAATCACCAGCACAATGATGGGGACATACAAAAAGGCGAAGGTCAGCAGCGCGACCGAAAGCAGTCCGAAGCGGCCCAGCTTTCCCGCGGTTTCGTAGGGGATCAGGGGCTGGCTGCGCCGCTTGCCGCCCAGCATCGCGCTCGAAGTTGGCGTGTTCATGGTGTTGGTGATCTCCGTCTAGAGGGCGATGCGCTCGCCGCGCCCGGCCCGGAAATACAGGAGCGCGGCAATGGTGACGATGACCATCAGAACAATCGACATGGCCGACCCGAGCGGCCAGTTGCCGGCCGTGCCGAATTGGGTCGCGATCACCCGCCCGATCATGGTGGTCTTGCCGCCGCCCATCAGCTCGACCGTGATGTAGGAGCC
>JAGOCU010000408.1 GCA_017998555.1 Thermoflexales bacterium | reverse complement strand
CGAAAGCGCAGCCGGGCGGGTTGCCCATTGGGCGGGACAACCCGATAGATCGTGGGCGGGTCCAGTTGCGGGAGGTACTCGCCATGCACGCCACTTGGCCGGCCGGCGCGTTCAGGCCGCAGCCACGCGTCCAGCTCAGCGTCATCGCGCGGCAGGCGAAGGGCGGGATCGTGATACGCGCCCTCCAACACGAGAACCACCGGCCCGCGCATCAAGGCGACCCGATTGGGGTGCTGGGCATCGACCGGACGCAGACGGAACGGCAGCCGCAGCTCAAGATCAACCCGGTCGCCGTCATGCCACACCCGCTCGATGGACGCCCAGCTCCCGGGCGAAAACACCCCATCGACCGGCGTCCCATTGACCGACAGGCTGACGATCCCCCCCCACTCCGGAACCCGAAAGCGCAGCGCAAGTGACGTCGGCGCGGTCGTGGACAGCGCAAAACGGACACGGCCCTCATCCGGGTAGGCCGTGGTCTGCTTGATGCTCACCGTCGCGCCCGCCTGAGTCCAGGTCACCGTGGAGGGCAGATACAGATTGACAAACAAACCGCGCGGGTCATGAAAGTAGATCAGGTTGTGATACTCGGCCACATTCTGCAGATAGGTGCCCGAGCAGCAGGTGAAGGTCTCCCAGTTGTAGACCTTCATCCCGCCGCCCACCCGATAGTCGCCATAGTAGAAGGCCCGCCCGCCTTCGGCGATGGGCAGGGCGGCGCCGATGGCGTTGTAAAGCAGTTGCTCAATCCAGTCGCCATGCCGCGCCTCGCCCGTGTAGGCCAGCAGATAGCGGGCCAGCTTGAACCCCGCCCACGAACTGCAGCTCACCTCGCAGGAATCCGAGCGCGTTTCCAGCGAGCGGCCCAGGCTGTCGCCCGGCGCGACAAAGCGCTCGTTTGGCCCGTAGCCGCCCGTGGCAAACGCCTGATGCTTGCGCACATAGTCGGCCGCGTTTTGGGCCGCGCGCAGGTAGCCCGGCTCACCCAGCTCGGCGTAGGCCATCATCGCGCTGCTGAAGGTGTTCACGTGGCTGTAGGCGTGCACCCCATGCGCGTGCGCGGGCGCATCGCCGGCTAGAAACTGATCCCAGTATTCGGGATACAGCCACTTCAGGGCATGCGCGCGGTAGAACGCCGCCCCGGTATGGGCATACGCCCGAAACAGATTCTCGGAGAGGGTGTACCACTCGTGCGGCGCGCCCTGGTAGTCGATCGGGCTGGCCGGGTCGGCCCTGCGATTGGTGCTGTCCAACGTGCGCATGGCATGCGCCACCACCCGCTCCAGCATCGGCAACGCCGCAGCATGCCCGGCGTATTGCGACAGGTCGACCAGCCCGCCCACCAGTTTGTCAAAGGGGTAGTGGAGCATGCGGCAATCGCCGTCATGCCCAACGGTCAGGGACCACGCCTCGAACAGCCCGATCGCCTTTGCGCGCAGGGCGTCATCGCCGAGCGCCCGCGACAGCCGGGCCATGCCGCTCAGCCACTGGCCAAACACGGTGTCGCTGTTCTGGCCGCACCATCCGCCCAGGGGCTTGCCGGGCGCGGGCAGCCCGGCCGCCTTGCGAAAACCGTGCAGGATGTCGTCGTCCGGCAGGCTCAGATAGAAGGCCCGGGCGGCGGCCATCTGGCGCTGCCAGCGGCTCGGATCGAGCTGAACGCCCGCGTAATCAAAGGGTTGCGCATACAGGGTCGGCTGGGTCATCCGGCCAGTATATTGAGGAGGGCGTGACACGCCAATCATCTGTCGCGGAGCGAGCATGAGAAAGATCTGGCCATTCACCTTCAACGCCCTGCTGTTCGCGGGATATGCGTCGGTTGCGCCCTTCCTCGTGCTCTATTACCAGAGCCTGGGCTTCACCGGCGCGCAGATCGGGGTATTGACCGGGATCACCCCGGTCATCACCCTGGTGGCCGCGCCGCTCTGGACCGGGCTGGCCGACGCGACCCGCCGCCACCGATTGTTCATGAGCATCGCCATGCTGGGCGGGACCCTCAGCGTGTTTGCGTTCCCGCTGGTCAGCACATTTGGGCGGGTGCTGCTGCTGGCGATCGTGCTGGGCGCGTTCAGCGCGCCGGTTTCAGCGTTCGCCGACAGCGCGACCATGTTCATGCTGAAGGACCGCACGGACATGTATGGCCGCATTCGCCTGGGCGGGACCCTGGGCTATGGGCTGGCCGCAATGATCGCGGGCGTGCTCGTCCAAAGCGAGGGCTTGCGCCTGGCATTCTGGGGCGGCGCGGCGATGTGGCTTCTGGCATTGGCCGTCAGCCAGGTGTTTGTCTACAGCCCGTTGAAGCCGGTCGGCTCGACCCGCTCGGGCGTGCGCTGGCTGCTGACGAATCGCCGCTGGCGGCTCTTCCTGATCCTGGCCTTTGCCGGCGGCGTGGCCGAGGCGGGCGTCAACAGCTTCCTGTTCCCCTATTTGAAGGAGTTGGGAGCGGGCGAATCGATGATGGGGCTTGCCCTGACCGTTGGGACGCTCTCCGAGATACCAGTGCTCTTCTTTGGCAATCGGCTGATCAAGCGCCTGAAGCCGTATGGGTTGCTCATGCTGGCGATGGTGATCACCGGCGCCCGGATGCTGCTATTTGCGGCATCGGACGCGCCCTACTTCGTCCTGTTCCTGTTGATGCTGAGCGGCCTGGCGTTTCCGGCCATGTGGCTGGCGGGCGTCGCCTATGCCGACGAGAACGCGCCGGCTGGCCTGAGCGCGACCGCCCAGGGGTTGTTCTCGGCGATGGTCTGGGGCTTCGGCGCGGCGGTGGGCGGATTTGCCGGCGGCCCGCTGCTGGAAAGCGTGGGCGGGCGCGGCCTCTACTTCGTGTTTGGGAGCGTTGTGCTCGTCACGGTGGCGTTCGCTGCGCTGATGCGGGG
>JAGOCU010000407.1 GCA_017998555.1 Thermoflexales bacterium | reverse complement strand
TTGCGGCGTGACCTGGCTGTATTCGCCCGCCTTGAGCGCAACCGAGCCGCCCACGAACGATCCGTTTGCGCTCACGCGCCGGCCGTAGATGTCCCAATTCCCGAATTCGACATCGCCCACCCATTGCTGCCAGACCACCAGGTATTCGTTCGAGATCGTGTTGCGAGCGATGACGGGATACTTCTCCTTGGCGTTCGAGATAGCGACCGGAAACTCGCTTTTTGCCGGGCCGTTATTGAAGAGGAGCGTGGCATACACATCAATATCGCTGGCGGAGTAGTCGTATTCGTATACGGTCAGGATGTCGGCGTTGCTCTCGTTGGCAACGAGATTGGGTCGGTGGCGGGCATGGTCGCCGCCCGCGGCAATTTCGATTGGCCCGCTCAGGTAGGTGCCGTCCTTGTCGAAGAATCCCGCCATGATGTCGGACTTGGTTGCTCCGCCGTCATAGGCATCCTCCCAAACGACGACGTAGTGGTCGACCAGCGGACTGAAAACCAGCGCCGGGTTGATCTGGTCGGCGGCGCGCGCCACGAGCGGGAAGCCGCCTTGGGCTGTGGGCGCCTTTGGCGGGGGCGGCCCAAGGGCGTTCTTCGACGCAGCGGCGGAAGTGGCGCTGCACGCCAGGATCATCGCTGCGATAAATGGAATAACTCGCATGGCTACCCCTTGCGCCTGCGAGACCGTCGCGTGTCGGGCATGGCCTCCCAGGCGCCCTGCCGACTTCTTGCCTTCATTGTGGACCCTTTTTCGAGCCGCATTTGAAGCATGTATTCGCAGAGGGGCCAGCCTCGCGGGTAGACAATTGCGGCGTGCCGATCCAACCTGGCTGCACCCACCCGTCTGCCGGGCGCGGCCGGTGGATGACCAATGCGCTTGATATGAGCGGCAAAAACACACGCCCCGCGCGAAGCGCGGGGCGTGTGTTTTTGCCGCTTGGGGTTGCGAGGTTTCTAGATCTCGCCGCGGAACTTCCGGGCGCCCTCGCAGTCGCAGTGCTTGACCTTCTTGCCTGAGTTGCACCACGGGCACACATCGTTACGGCCGACCTTGACCCCGCCCTTGGCGACCGGCTTGGGCGCGGCCGCGGCCGAACTGCCGCCGGACGCGCGAAGCTGAGAGGGCGCGGGCCGAGTCTGTCCGCCGCCCAAGGGCGCGCTCGCCCGGACCGGCGCGGCTCGCTGCTGGGTGGCGGCCGGGGCCGCTGCCGCGGCAATCTGCACGCTGAAGATGCGCTGGACGACCGTCTCGCGGATCTGATCCAGCAACTCCGCGTAGGTGTTGCTGGCTTCCTGGCGATACGCCACCAGCGGGTCGCGCTGGCCATAGGCCCGCAGGCCGATCCCCTCGCGCAGCTCGTCGAGGTCGGTCAAGTGTCGGATCCAAAACTGATCGACGGTCTGGATCATCAGCGAGCGGTCGCGATACAACCGGACGCCGTTCTGGAAGGCCTCGCTCACGGCATCGCG
Source organism: Thermoflexales bacterium (assembly GCA_017998555.1). Classification (GTDB taxonomy): domain Bacteria; phylum Chloroflexota; class Anaerolineae; order J036; family Brachytrichaceae; genus Brachythrix. Next base: position 1,421 of record JAGOCU010000407.1, on the reverse strand, counting down.
CATCGAATCGGGCAGGTCGTTCAACCCGGTCTTGGCCGCCTCGAGATCGTTGACCACCTTTTCGCCCAGGGTCTTGCGCAGCCAGATGTCCACGCAGCGCAGCAGCATCTCACGCGAGGACTTCATATCCGTAAGCGTGAGGTTGGCTAGTTTGACCTGGGTGTGGATGTTGGCGGCCGTTTCGCGCAGGCCGGCGTCGTAGCGATTCACCGAGATTTCGTCCAACTGGTCGATGATCTCTTCCCGGGTGACTTTGGCCCAGGCTTCCCACTTGAAGTCCTTGGGCAGAGGCAGGATCGTGCGGGCTTCGTTGGCCAGGCCCATCAGGTCCCAGTTCTCGGGCAGATCGCCTTGGGTGTGCTCGGTCACCATGGCCTTGATCTGCTCCTCGATCATCTGCATCACGTCATCGCGCAGATCGTCCTTCTCGAGAATGGTCCGGCGCTGGTGGTAGATCACCTCGCGCTGTTTGTTGATGACGTCGTCGTACTGAATCACATGCTTGCGCACATCGAAGTTGTAGCCTTCGACTTTTTCCTGGGCCTGCTCGATTGACTTGCTGAGGATGCCGTACTCGAGCGGCACATCATCTTCGAGCTTCATCCGGTCCATCAGGCCCTTGACCCGTTCGCCGCCGAAGCGGCGCATGAGCTCGTCGTCGAGCGAGACAAAGAAGCGCGCGCTGCCGGGGTCGCCCTGGCGCGCGCAGCGCCCGCGGAGCTGGTTGTCGATACGCCGGGCCTCATGGCGCTCGGTGCCGACCACATGCAGCCCGCCCAGCGCGACAACCTTTTTCTTGTCGTCGGCGACTTCGGCCTCGGCCATGGCGAGTTCGGCCTCCCAGACTTCCTTGGGCGCCTGGGTCAGGTCAAGCCCCTGTTTGCGCAGCCGGTCGCGGGCGATGCCCTCGGCGTTGCCACCCAGCAGAATGTCGACACCGCGTCCGGCCATGTTGGTGGCGATGGTCACCGAGCCGTAGCGCCCGGCCTGGGCGATGACGACGGCCTCGCGCTCGTGCTGTTTGGCGTTCAGCACCTCATGCTTGACGCCCTTGCGCTCGAGCAGCTTGCTCAGCATTTCGCTGGTCTCGATCGCGATGGTGCCGACCAGGACGGGCCGGCCGGACTTGCTGATGCTGATGATCTCGTCGGCGACGGCCTGGAACTTGGCCGGGGTGTTCTTGTAGACCAGGTCCGGGTAGTCCAGACGCTTGAAGTATTTCCGTTGTGATTTCGGCTCGACATAGGTCGTGATCGGCGTCCCGTCGACGAACTTGTCGGGCTGCGGGATGAGCTTCTTCTGCTGCGCCATGTACTCGATGTTGGTGGGCAGCGGCACGACTTCCAGGTTGTAGATCTTGAAGAACTCTTCCGACTCGGTCATGGCCGTCCCGGTCATGCCGGACAGCTTGTCATACATCC
>JAGOCU010000406.1 GCA_017998555.1 Thermoflexales bacterium | reverse complement strand
GTCGAGACCAGCTTGTAGCGCGGGGTCACGCTGAAGTACGCCTGGCTCCATTCCTGCAGCCGGGTCTTGAAATCACGGTCGAGGTTCTCGCTCAGGATGGCCGGCATGGCTGCCTCGAGCAAAGGCTCCAGAAAGAGCCGCACGGCATCGGTGCCCTGGTCGAGATACAACGCCCCCAGTAGCGCTTCGAACGCGTCGGCCAGAATATTCGTGCGCGTGCGACCGGATTCGGCCTCGCCCTTCCCCAGGCGCAATTTCCCCGGCAAACCAGCCGCGTCGGCAAAGCGGGCCAGGCTCGTCGCCCGCACCAGGGCCGCCCGCACCCGGGTCAGCCGCCCCTCTTCGAACTCCGGAAAGCGCTGAAAGAGCCAGGCGCCGGCGACGAAGTCGAGGACCGCATCGCCCAGAAACTCAAGACGTTCGTTGTCGCCCGGCCCCGATCCGGCCGATTCCGGCGCCAGCTCGGGATCGTGCTCGTTCGCCCACGAGGCATGCGTGAGGGCCCGGGTGAGCAGGCGCAGATCCTTGAATTCCGGCAGCACAGGCCCTGACTATTCGAAGCGCTTGAAGACGACCACGCTGTTGTGGCCGCCAAAACCGAAGGAGTTGTTGATCGCGTAGTTCACCCGGCCTTTGCGCGCCTCGTTGGGCACATAGTCCAGATCGCACAGCGGGTCGGGCGTGGTGTAGTTGATCGTGGGCGGGATGATCCCATCCCGGATCGTGTAAATGCAGATGGCGGCTTCGAGCGCGCCGGTCGCCCCCATCATGTGCCCGGTCATGCTCTTGGTGCTGCTGACCGGAATCTTGTAGGCGTAATCGCCCATCACCGACTTGATGGCCGCGGTTTCGGCGGGATCGTTGGCCGGGGTGGCCGTGCCGTGGGCGTTGATGTAGCCGACGTCCTCGGGCTTGACGCCCGCCTCGGCCATGGCCCGCTTGATGGCCCGGGCCGCGCCTTTGCCGCCCTCGGCCGGGGCGATGACGTGAAAGGCGTCGGTGGTCTGGCCGTAGCCAACGATCTCAGCCAGGATGCGGGCGCCGCGGGCGACCGCGAACTCCATCTCCTCCAGCACGAGGCAGCAGGCCCCCTCGCCAACGACGGTGCCGTCGCGGGTCTTGTCAAACGGGCGCGGCGCGCGGGGCGGCCAGCGATCATCGTGGCTGAGCGCCCCAATCTGCTCAAAGCCGGCCATGCCCAGGCTGGCCACCGTGGCATCCGCGCCGCCGGCGATCATGACCTTGGCCGCGCCGCGCCGGACGATCTCAAAGGCCTGACCCACGCTGTCATTGCTGGTCGCGCAGGCCGAAACCGGCGAGTACGACGGCCCCTGGGCGTTCAGCTTGATGGCCACCATGCCGGCGGCGCCATTGCCCATGATCATCGGGATCGCAAAGACGTTCATTTTGCGATAGCCCTGGGTGCGCAGGATGTCGTACTGGGCCAGCATCGACGTGAAGCCGCCGACCGACGAGCCGATGACGACCCCCACGTCCTCGGAGAGCTCGGGGGTGATCACCAGGCCGGCATCGTCGACCGCCTGACGGGCGGCCGCCACGCCATACTGCTCGAAGATGTCGGTCCGCCGGACTTCCTTGGCGTCGAAATACTTCAGCGGGTCAAAGTTCTTGACCTCGGCCGCGTATTTGACCGGCAACACGCCCTCTGGAAAACGGGTAATCGGGCCCAGGCCCGAGCGCCCATTGATGATGCCATCCCAGGTGGTGGCAATGTCATTCCCCAGGGGGGTCACGGCTCCGATACCGGTGACGACAACGCGTCGGTTCTCCATGTTTTTCTCCGTCGGCTAGATTTCGCTGACTGAATCTTCAAAGCGCGTGGTGCGCACCCGCCACAGACCTTTCAGGTCCTCAGTGGCTGTCGAAACGATCTTGACCCGCGAGTCGGGATCATCGTCCCAGCGCACGGGCACCTCCCAGATCGTATAGCCCTGCTGTTCGCCGCGCAAGAGCATCTCCGAATCGAAGAACCACTTGTTGTCGACGATATGAGGAAGCAGCGTCTCGGCGGCATGCCGGGTGATGGCCTTGAATCCGCACTGGGCATCATAGAAACGTCGGCGCGGGAACATCATCTTGACGATGAGGTTGTAGGTGCGCGAGATGAATTCGCGCTTCAGCCCGCGCTTGACTTGCGCGCCAGGCTTCAGGCGCGACCCGGTCGCGATGTGATACTCGCCGCGCATGAGCGGGTCGATCATCGGCAAAAAGAACGCCAGATCGGTCGACAGGTCCACATCCATGTACGACCGAACATCGGCGTCCGAGGCCAGCCACGCCTTTTTCAGCGCGCGTCCCCGGCCCTTCTGGTCGAGGTGGATAAAGTCAACTTCGCCGGGATGGGCGGCCTTGAGCCCCTTGGCAATCTCGAGCGTGCCATCGGTCGACGCGTTGTTGGCAATGACGATGCGCCAGCGATAGGGGCAATCGGCGGAGAAACGGGTCCGCAGGGTCGCGACGCATTTCGGCAGGTCGCGCTCTTCGTTGTAAACGGGAATGATGACGTCGACGCTTTGCTGCGACGCCGGCCTGGTCTGGGTCAAGTTGTTTTGCTCCGCGGCGGGATTATAGGCGAGGGACGTCAGCGCGCCCGCGCTGGCCCGGGTTTGGGCAGACCGAGCGCGACGACCGCGCCGATCAGCACAATGGCAGCCACACCCCCAAAGGTGAAACCATACGCCATCCGCGAGCCAATCACCTTTGTGAGTTGGTCGATCAAGACGCCGCCCAGAAAGGGCGAGAGCGAGATCAGCCCGCTCAGGGTGTTGATGGCCGCGATATAGGCGCCCCGCGACTGGTCCGAGGCGATGTCCATGGTATAGCCCAGATATCCCATCACCAGCGAGTGCTCGAGCGCGCCGTTGATGCCCATCACCACCAGCATGAGCGGCAC
>JAGOCU010000405.1 GCA_017998555.1 Thermoflexales bacterium | reverse complement strand
CGCCTTCATCGTGTTTTTCTGGGTGCCCAACATGCGCCGCATCGCGCGCAGCCTGAGCCGGTATCCAGCGTATGCCGCCTACCGGGCGCGCACAAAGGCATTTTTGCCGTTTGTTATTTGAGACAATCACTCCAGCCATGATCATCCACGTCAACATCAATGGCCAGGTCCGCGATCTGGCCGTGTCCCCGGGCGAATCCCTGATGGCGGCCCTGCGCCGCGAGGGTTACTACAGCGTCAAGCACGGCTGTGAGAGCGGCGATTGCGGCGCGTGCGGGGTGCTCATGCGCTCGGCGACCGACGCCCGCGCGTCGATCACCAACACCTGCGTCATGCTGGCTCCCCAGGCCGATGGGGCCGAGATCACCACCGTCGAGAGCCTGGGCAACCGGCTGCAGCTCAGCGCGCTGCAGGATGCCTTTGTCGACAACGGGGCCATCCAGTGCGGCTACTGCACGCCCGCCCAGATCCTGGCCGCCAAGGCCCTGCTCGACCGGGTGCCCGATCCGACCGAAGCCCAGGTCCGTGATGCCATCTCGGGTGTGTTGTGCCGCTGCACCGGCTATCTCAAGCCCGTGCAGGCCATACTCAACGCCGCCCGGGCCATGCGCGGCGAGACTGAGTCGGGTGATGGCGGATTTCCGTTGTATCACCGGGTTATCGCCAATCCATCGGTCGGCGACACCGGTTGGGGGCCCGGTCCGGCCGCCCAGGGCGGGCAGGATGGCACGCGCACGGCGACCCAAACCCGGGTTGAGGTCGATCTCACCGTCGCCGACGAGGGCGCCACCTCGGTGGTCGGCAAGCCCGAGCGCAAGGTCGACGCGAGCAAACTCGCCCAGGGCAAACCGGCCTTTGTCGACGACATGGTCCTGCCCGGGATGCTCTATGCCGCGATGCTGACCAGCCCGCACGCCCATGCCCGGATCACCGACATCCGGACCGACGCGGCCCTGGCCCTGCCCGGCGTGCACGCGGTGTTGACCTACAAGAATGTCAAACGGGTGATCTACGCCAGCGGCGGGCAGTCGTATCCCAATCCGCCGCCGTGGGACCAGGTCAGCCTGGACAACAAGGTCCGCCATGTCGGCGACCGGGTGGCGGTCGTGGCAGCCGAGACCTATGACATCGCGCGCAAGGCCTGCGAACTGATCGAGGTCGACTACGCAATTCTGCCAGCCGTCTTTGACGCCGATGAAGCCCTCGCCCCCGGCGCGCCGATCATCCACGACGAGCCGGATGCGGTCGCCATCCGCGACCCCAAGCGCAATCTGGTCGCCCAGGTGCATGGCAAGGCCGGCGATCCCGACAAGGCCTTTGCCGAGAGCGACTTCGTGATTGAGCGCGAATACCGAGTCCATCAGGTGCAGCAGGCCAGCATTGAGCCGCACATCTGCATGACCTGGTTTGACGAGGACGACCGGCTGGTCGTGCGGACCAGCACTCAGGTGCCCTTTCATGTCCGACGCATGCTGTCGCCACTCATCGGCCTGCCGGTCAAGAAGATCCGGGTGGTCAAGCCGCGGGTTGGGGGCGGCTTTGGCGGCAAACAGGAAATGCTGATCGAGGATCTGTGCGCGCTTCTGACCGTGGCGACGAGTCGGCCGGTGCGCTTTGAATTGACCCGGGCAGAGGAGTTCACCTCGGCCCGCTCGCGCCATCCGCAGCGGATGGTGTTCAAGATCGGGTTCAAGCACGACCCGGCCGGCGGCGCGCCGCTCATGCATGGCTTCAGGCATACGGTTGTCGCCGACACGGGCGCGTACGGCACCCACGGACTGACCGTGCAGTCCGTGACCGGCTTGCGCGGGAGCAGCTCATATCGCTGCTACAACGCGGAGTACAAGTGCGACATCGCCTACACCAACAAGCCCGTGCCGGGCGCGTTTCGCGGGTATGGCGCGCCCCAGGCCCTGTTTGGATTGGAGTGCGTTGTGGACGAGGCGGCGATGCTGATGGGCGTCGATCCGGTCGAGCTGCGCCGCAAGAACTGGATTCGGGTCGGGGATGCCCTGCCCCTGGCCAAGGCGCTCGGCGAGGGTCGCGAGGGCTTTGAGCAGACGATCAAAAGCAGCGCGACGGAAGAGTGCTTCCAACAAGGCATGGCCGCGATTGGTTGGGATGCCCGCGACACCCGCCGGCTCGACCCGGCTCGCCCGCACATCCGGCGCGGGGTCGGCTGCGCGTATGTGATGCACGGGACCGCCATCGCTGGGCTCGACATGGGCGCGGCCTCGATCAAGATGAACGACGACGGCTCGTTCAACGTCCTGGTCGGCGGAACCGACATCGGGACCGGCAGCGACACGGTGATTGGTCAGATCGTGGCCGAAACGCTGGGCGTGCCGCTCGAGGACGTGATCATGTACTCGAGCGATACTGACTTCACTCCGTTTGACACGGGGGCCTATGCCTCATCGACGACGTATATCACCGGCGGCGCCGCCAAGAAGGCGGCCGGCCAGGTGGGCGAGCAGATCCGCGCCCACGCGGCGGGCATGTTCAACGCCGGAAAACGCAGCGACGGAGACCGGCTCGTATCGGAATCCGCAGGCGCGCCGATCGCGGCGACGGCGCTGACGCTGCGCGGCCGCGAGGTGATCGCCCCGGACGGGCGGCGAATCTCGCTCGCCCATGTGGCGCTCAGCGCAACCCATCAGGAAAACCAGCATCAGATCATGGCGACCGCCTCGCACATGAGCTACGAGTCGCCGCCGCCCTTCGCCGCCCAGTTTGTGGAGTGCGAGGTCGACATCCGCACCGGCGAGATCGTCGTCACCCGGATGGCGATGGCCGTCGATTGCGGGGTGGCGATCAACCCGGCCACCGCAACCGGTCAGGTCGAAGGCGGGAATGTCCAGGCGTTGGGCTATGGGCACTCCGAGGAGATGGTCTACGACACGGAGGGCCGCCTGCTGAA
>JAGOCU010000404.1 GCA_017998555.1 Thermoflexales bacterium | reverse complement strand
CTGCTCCGGCGGGAGCAGCCGGATGTGGTGCTGTTCGATTCCCTGGCGTTGTGGGGGATGCAGGCAACCCGCCTGCATCCCGTGCCTTCGGTTGCCTCCATCACGACGCTCGTGCAAGAGGGGGTCCCGGGAATCGTACACTGGCGCGATTATCCGCACCTGATTCGGCAGGCGCTTCCGCATCTGCCCGCCCTGCAGCGCCTCCGCAAGCAATTGGTCAAGGCGTATGGCGCCCGCATCTTTCCGCGTCAGGCGATCTTTCCGTGCACCGGCGACACGAACCTGGTCTACACCTCGCGCGAGTTTCAACCGGACACGCCCTTTATCGACGACACATTTCATTTCGTTGGGCCGTCGATCCTGGAAGCCAGCCGCGCCGAGACGGAGTTTCCCTGGGAGGCCCTTACGCCGGGGCGCAAGAAGGTCTACATCTCGCTGGGCACCGTGTATACCGGCAACACCCGGTTCTACCGCTCCGTCATCGATGGTTTGGCTGGCCATTCCGCCCAGGTGATCCTTTCGATTGGCCGCCAGACCGATGCGCGTGACCTTGGAGAGATCCCCGACAACTTCATCGTTCGGCCCCATGTGCCGCAACTGAAGCTGCTTCAGCACGTCGACGTATTCGTCACCCATGGCGGGATGAACAGCGTGAACGAGGGCTTGAATTACGGGGTGCCCCTGATCGTCGTGCCGCAGCAGCTTGAGCAGGCCCTCAACGGGCGGCAAGTGGCCCGCCAGGGCGCGGGCGTGATCCTGGCCGATACGCCCCCGTATGGCCGCATCGACGCCGGATCGCTGCGCCGGGCGGTTGATCGGGTGTTGGCGGCCCCAGGTTACAGGATCAATGCCGAGCGACTCAGTCGCTCCTTTCGCGAAGCGGGCGGCTACCAACGGGCCGCCGATCTAGTTGAGTCAGCTTCGGAATATGGCGCCAGGAACCACTAACAAAACCGATTTCCGATACGATATCCTCCGGCGAAGCCGGGGGACATCGTACGGAATATAGGACAATCGACCCATGTCGCGTCAATTCCGAGATACGGACGAACTGCTCAGCGTCATCGAGCGTGAGTGGCAATTGCTCATTCAGGCGGCAGACGCGCTGAGCGATGAACAGATGCAGACGCCTGACGCCGGCGGCTGGACGCCCCAGGACAATCTCTCCCTGGTGCCGAGTGGATGAAGATCCTGCTGGGCTACTACCTGGGCGGGCGCCCGGCCCACAGGGTGATCGGGGTCTCCGCGGAGGTCACCCGGGATTGGGACATGGAGGTCATCAACCCGATCCTCCTCGAGCGCAACCGGCGTCGCACCCGCCGCGAGGCGATGGCCGACCTGCGCCGGACATATCGGCGGCTGGTCGCAAGACTGACGGCGATGCCGTTCGAGGACCTGCTCGCGCCCCGGTCGGGGGCCGGCCGGGCGCGCAGGCCGCTGTTGGTGTCGGTGTTGTCGAACACTGTCGATCACTTTCGCGAGCACCGGCTCACGATCAAGCGGGCAATGGCCCGCGCACCCAGACACGCTGAATAAAATCTGTCCGATACACACCGGCGAGATCAGCATCCCCGGCGAAGCCCGGGGATGCTGATCTCGCCCTCAGCGTTCAGGACGACTTCCAGGGAGGGAACACACACATGACGAACAGTTCTTCAGACCATAAGCCTGATCTGCTGCCCGATGCGGTGGCAGGCATTGTGGCGGCCGGACAGGTGAGTGCGGATGCGGGCAGGGTCGGGGCAATCAAACCGGCGCCGACGGGAAAGCCCGGCGATTTCGATTTCCTATCGGGAACCTGGAAGATCAAGAATCGCCAGTTGAAAGGCCAAACGTGGGATCTCTACGATAGCGAGGCGACCGTCGTGGGGATACTGGCGGGCATCGCCAGCATTGAGGAGTTGCGGATTCCCGTCCGGAATTTCAGTGGGATGGGTCTCCGGCTGCTCGATATCGAGCACAAACTGTGGGCAGATTATTGGGTCAACAGCCGCAGCGGCGTCCTGACCCCGCCGCCGGCCTGGGGCAGCTTCGTGAACGGCGTCGGGACCTGGGACTCCGATGATGTCGACGGGGATGCGCCGATCATCGTGCGCGGGGTGTGGGACAAGATCACATCCAGTTCCTGCCGCTGGTATCAGGCGGTCTCGCGCGATGACGGCAAGACCTGGGAAGAGAACTGGATCATGGACTGGGCGAGAGCATGAGCGGAGGACGCGTCTGGGTGGATGCCTTGCCGTGGCGCGTCACGCGCTTGGATGCGCGTTGCGGTGAAAGTTCACACTCATGAACGAATATCAATCCGACTTGGCGCGACATCTGGCGCGCATCGCGGACCGCCTGCGTGATGTCTCTGCGCTCGGGCTGCGCTTCACGAAAAACAGCTATGACCGTGACCATTTCCGGGCTGTCCAGGATGCATCGCTCGAGTTGCTGGCTCTGGCGACAGGCCAGACAGCCCTGGATCTGGAGCCCATCCGCGAGGCTGTGCTGTCCCGGCCCACGCCCTTTGTGGGCGCGGACGCGGCCGTGATCGACGGCGCTGGCCGCATTCTGCTCATCCAACGGGCCGACAACGGTCTGTGGGCGATGCCGGGTGGCGCGCTCGAAGTCGGTGAGACCCCGGCCGCGGGCGCGGAACGCGAGGCGTTCGAGGAAACCGGTGTGCGCTGCCGGGCCGAGGCGCTGATCGGGTTGTTTGACTCGCGGCTGTGCGGCTCAACGATCCCGCTTCATCTCTACCATGTCACGTTTCTGTGCGCACCGCTTGATACATCGGAAATTGGAGCGGGATCGCACCGTCATGAAGTCCTGAATGTCGCCTGGTTCGCGCAATCCGCCTTGCCGGCGAACATCGACCCGGGCCACGTTTCGCGCATCCCCGAAGCCTATCGGGTCTGGCGGGGCGATCGCCAGGCGTTTTTCGA
>JAGOCU010000403.1 GCA_017998555.1 Thermoflexales bacterium | reverse complement strand
CGCGTCGCCCTTCTTGAGCTGGCCGGCAACCAGGGCGTCGAAGGCGGAGCGACTCAGCGTAATCCGTCCGCGCGCCTCGGCGATGCGCCGGGTGTCGTCCTTGGCCCCCACGTCGACCATCCGCGCCTCACCGGCGGGGTTCAGATGCGTCAGGCCAGCCATTACCCGCCAATCTCGCTCATCACCCGGTTCAGGGGGATCACGCCATCGGCCAGATCATGGCCCCAGGGCTTGCGCCAGATCGCGGCACGCAGGATCTCAACCAGGTCCTCTGCGTTCGCGCCGCGCCGAATGGGGGTCTTCAGGTCGACTTCGCCGTCCTTGAGCAGGCACAGGCGCAGGGTCCCGTCGGCCGTCAGGCGCACCCGGTTGCAGCTTGCGCAGAACGGGGCCGAGACCGGGCTGATGAAACCGACGGTGCCACGGGCGTTGGGCAGCCGGAACATCTGGGCTTCGCCGTCCAGCAAACCGCCGTTGGCCGAAGTCAGCGTCCCCAGGCGGGCCTGAATACGCTCCATCATCTCGCGGGTGGTGACAATGGTCGCTTGCTGAAATTCGGCCACGTCGGCGAAAGGCATGACCTCGATAAAGCGAAACTGCCAGGGCCGATCAAGCGTCAGCGCGGCCAAATCGACCACGTCCTCGTCGTTGAAGCCGCGGATCACTACGGCGTTAAGCTTGATCGGGGTAAGGCCGGCCTCCTCCGACGCCGCGATTCCGGCCAGCACATCCCGCACATCGCCCCAGCGCGTGATGCGCTTGAACTTCGCCGGGTCGAGCGAGTCGATGCTGATGTTCACCCGGTCCAGGCCGGCCGCCTTGAGCGGGCGGGCGAGCTTGCCGAGCTTCAACCCGTTGGTCGTCATCGCGATCTCGCGCGTATTTGGCAGCGAGCGGATTTCGGCCACGATGTCGATCAGGCTCGGCCGCACGGTGGGCTCGCCGCCCGTCAGGCGGAACTTGTCGAAGCCGAGCATCGATGCAGCCCGCAGGGCGGTGCTCATCTCCGCATCGGTCAGCAACTCAGCCGTCGGCCGGAAGACCATCTGCTCGGGCATGCAGTACACACAGCGCAGATTGCACTTGTCCGTTAACGACACGCGCAGATAGTGGATATGGCGGCCAAACGAATCGATCGCGCGCGGCCTGGCGGCTGCGCCGGCGGCGGTCTGTCCGTTCAGCTCGGCCGCTGGGGCGGCATCGTCCGACATGGCGGGGGCGCTGTCTCTGAAATCCATCGTCGGAATTCTACGCCGGGCCCGGCGCGTCCTCCGCCACCGCGGCCTTGATGATCGGTCCGGCCACCGCGAAGGGCACAACGACCCGTTGCCGCACATCGTCGCCGTGCAGCATCTCGATGACGGCCAGGAGCGCCGCGCCGCGATCCAGCCGGGGCAGGTGCAGGGTGGGGGCGGGCCGGCGCTCGAGCGCGCCCACGCACGAGATCTGACGCAGCACTTCGCCGTCTGGGGTGGCAATGCTGATGTCCATGGCCGGGAAGACCCGAAACTGGGTCAACCCCATTTCGACCGTCACCCGCGTGCCATCGGGCCAGGGCATGACCCGGTAGTCGGTGACGCGCACGTCGTCCGGCGGCGGCTGCGGCGCTTCGGGATCTCCGAAGAACTGAATATCGTCGGGCATGCGGAAGATTGTAGCAACGGATTCGGACGGGCTTGACATTTAGGCTTGCCTAAATATAATCCAGCCCGTTGTGAGAAAGCTGATCCCCGGCGCCGTATCGGTTTTGTTTGGGCTGGCGTTGACCGCGTGCGCGTCGACGCCGATCGTGGCGGTTGACATCACCCAGCGGCGCATCAATGTCGTGAGCACAGTCGGGATGATCACCGACATCGTGCGGAACGTGGGCGGCGAGCGGGTGCTGGCGCGCGGTCTGATGGGCCCGGGCGTCGACCCGCATCTCTACAAACCCAGCGCCGGAGACGCGATCCGCCTGGGGAACGCGGACATCATCTTCTATGGCGGTCTGCACCTGGAAGGACGGATGGCCGAGCTGTTCGAGAAGATCGAACTGACGGGCAAGCCGGCCGTGGCCGTCAGCCGGGACATCGAGCCGGTCCGGCTGCGCCAACCGCCCGAGTTCGAGGGCAAATATGATCCGCACATCTGGTTTGACGTGTCGCTCTGGCAGTCCGCCACCCGCACGGTTGCCGCCGCGCTGACGAGCCTGGATCCAAACTCCGCCGCGTTGTACGCGGCCAACGCCCGCGCTTATCTGGCCAGGCTCGAAACGCTTGACCAATATGCGCGCGCGCAGATCGCCACCATCCCCGCTGCCCAACGGGTGATGATCACCGCGCATGACGCGTTTGGCTACTTTGGGCAGGCGTACGGGATGGAGGTCCGCGGACTGCAGGGGATCAGCACGGCCAGCGAGATCTCAGCCGCCGATGTGCAGAGCCTGTCCGAGTTCATTACCGCCCGCAAAATCAAGGCCCTGTTCGTGGAATCCTCGGTGCCCGAGTCGACCGTTCGCGCGGTGCAGGAAGCCGTGCGCTCGCGCGGCCATGAGGTTGTGATCGGCGGGGAGCTGTTCTCAGACGCCATGGGCGCGGAGGGCACCCCCGAAGGCACCTATATCGGAATGGTGACGTTCAATGTTGACACCATTGTCCGCGCATTGCGCTGACCGTGACAGTTACCGGAATTTGCATGCCCCGGCGAAGCCGGGGCATGCAGTTTCCGGAGAAACCTACGGAACGGCGCCACATGGGACTTGAACTACGACAGATGCAAAATCAAACCACTACCGCGGAGCAGGGGATTCCGCTCCAGATCGATGACCTGACCGTCGCCTATCACGAACGACCGGTGCTATGGGATGTGGACCTGTCGGTCCCCGCCGGCAAACTGATGGCCATCATCGGGCCGAACGGGGCCGGCAAGAGCACCCTGATCAAGGCCGCCCTGGG
>JAGOCU010000402.1 GCA_017998555.1 Thermoflexales bacterium | reverse complement strand
GCCGGGGGAGTTCGCCCTCGAAAACAACCCCCGGGCGAGCCTACGCCGAGCTGCACGCGCACTCGTATTTCTCGCTCCTCGACGGGGCCTCCTCGCCCGAGGCCCTCGTCGCCCGGGCGAAGGCGCTCGGTCTGCGCGCCCTGGCCCTGACTGACCATGACAGCCTGGCCGGGGCGGTCCGCTTCTGGACCGCCGCCCAGAAAGAAGGGCTGCCGGCCATCATCGGGGCCGAACTCAGCCTCGACGACGACAGCCACCTCACCCTGCTGGCCGAGACCCCGCGCGGCTACGCCAACCTGTGCCGGCTGATCACCCGCGGGCACGGCGCAGCGGGCACGAGCACCGAGGACTGGCCGGGCAAGACCCCGCCTCGCACGCCCTGGGCGGACGTGGTCGAACGTCATGAAGGCCTGATCGCGCTGAGCGGCTGCGCGCGCGGGGCGGTCGCGGCGGCGATCCTGGCCGGGGACGCGCCCGCCGCCGACCGGGCCGTCGCCCGCCTGCGCGACGCGTTCGGGCCGGGGAACATCTTCATCGAACTGCAGCAGCACGACCGGCCCGAGGATGCCCGTCTGGCCCGCGGGCTGGCCGGCCTGGCCGCCCGCCATGGGCTGCCTCTCGCCGCCACGCACAACGTGCATTACGCCAGCCGGGCCGAGAGCCGGATGCGGGACTGCCAGATCGCCATCCGTCACATCGAGACCCTGACCGAGGCCCGCCGGGCCGGGCGGCTGCCCCTCAACGCCCGCTACGCCCTGGCCAGCCCGCTCGAGATGGCCCAGCGTTTCGCCGAATGGCCCGAAGCGTTGGTCAGCAGCCTGGCCATCGCCGAGCGCTGCGCCGACGCGGTCAAGATCGATTTCTCGGGCCGGCGCCTGCCCGCCTTCCCCACCCCCGAGGGCCGGACCGAATTCGCCTATCTCTACGACCTGTGCCATGACGGGCTGAAGACCCGCTTTGAGAACCCGACCCGCGAAGCGGTCCGCCAGCTCGCCCATGAGCTCGACATCATCGACGCGGCCGGGCTGGCCGGGTATTTCCTGATCGTGTGGGATCTGGTCCGCTTCGCCCGCGAGGCGGGCATCCTGTGCCAGGGGCGCGGCTCGGCGGCCAATTCGCTGGTGGCGTATGTCCTGGGCATCACCGCCGTCGACCCGCTCCGCCACAACCTGCTGTTTGAGCGCTTTTTGAGCGCCGACCATCACACCATCCCCGACATCGACATCGATTTCGCCGCCGACCGGCGCGAGGAGGTGATCCAGTATGTCTACACGCGTTACGGTCAAAGCCATGCCGCAATGGTCTGCAACGTGGTCACCTACCACCCCCGCAGCGCGGTCCGCGACCTGGGCAAGGTCCTGGGCTTCCCCCAGCCGGTCATCGACCGGCTGGCCCGCGAGGAGATCGCCGAGTGGGGGATCGAGCCCGGCGCGCCGCCCGATCATCCCCTGCGCCAACTGGCCGATCTGGTGACCCGGTTCGAGGGCTGCCCGCGGCACCTCTCGATCCACGTGGGCGGGATGATCATCACCGGGCCGCCGCTCGACGAGGTGGTTCCCCTCGAGCGGGCGACGATGCCCGGGCGGGTGATCGTCGAGTGGGACAAGGACAGCGTCGAGGACGCTGGGCTGATCAAGATCGACCTGCTCAGCCTGCGCACCCTGAGCGTGGTGGCGGAGTGCTTGAAACAGGTCGCCGACTCGGGCCAGACCGGCCCGCCGCCGGGGGTCGAGGATCCCGAGATCTACGCCATGCTCGAGCGGGCCGACACGATCGGGACCTTCCAGGTCGAGAGCCGCGCCCAGCAGCAGATGCTGCCGCGCAGCAAACCGCGCAACCTGGAGGATCTGGCGGTCGAGATCGCCATCATCCGGCCCGGCCCGATCCAGGGCGGGGCCGTGCACCCGTATCTGCGCCGGCGGGCGGGACTGGAGCCGGTGAGCTACCCGCACCCCTCGCTCGAGCCGGTGCTGAAGGAGACCCTGGGGGTGCTGCTGTATCAGGAGCAGTGCATCCGGGTGGCGATGGTGGCCGCCCGCTTCACGGCCGGCGACGCCGACCAGTTGCGCCGGGCGATGACGCGCAGCCGCTCGCGCGAGGCGATGGCGGTGATGCGCGAGCGCTTCATCGCCGGGTGCGGCAACAACGCCATCGATGCGGTGACCGCCGACGGCATCTTCGACAAGCTGGCCGGATTTGCCACCTACGGCTTCTGCAAATCGCACGCGGCCAGCTTCGCCCTGATCGCGTATCAAACGCTGTGGCTCAAGCGCTACCGGCCGGCCGAGTTCTACTGCTCGCTGCTCAACAACCAGCCGATGGGCTTCTACGCGCCCGAGGTCCTGATCGGCGACGCGCGCCGGCATGGGATTGAGATCCTGCCGTTGGACGTGAATCTGAGTGGGTGGAAGTGGGTGGTCGATCGCCTATCGGCGATCGACTTGCGCGGATTGCGCGCCGGCGTTGCCGGCGCGCAATCCGCGGTTAGCGGACGCCTCCGTCCCCCCCTTAGCGCCGTCAACGGCCTGGGCGAGGCGGCCTGGGAGCGGATCGCAGCGGGGAAGCCCTTTCGCGGGCTAGACGACTTCTGCCGGCGCACACGCCTGCCTGAGTCAGCGACGGCCGATCTGATCCGGGCGGGAGCCTTCGACGCCTTCGACCCCGACCGGCGCCAGTTGCTGTGGGCGCTGGGCGAGCTCGACTACCGGGCCGACGAGCTGGAGATCACCTTTGAGCCACAGGCCCTGGCCCTGGCCCGGCTCGAGCCGCTCGAGCAGACGAGCTGGGAGTACGAGCTGCTCGGGCTGTCGCCGGCCGGGCAGCTCATGCGCCACTATCGGCCGGCCCTAAACAAGGCGGGCGCGCTGACCGTCGCCCAGGTCCGCGAGATGCCCAACGGCCGGCATGTCCGGATCGGGGCGATGATGGCGGTCCG
>JAGOCU010000401.1 GCA_017998555.1 Thermoflexales bacterium | reverse complement strand
AGCGAGGGGAGGGTGATCTCGCCACTAGGGCTTCGTCTCCGCCCGCGGCGCGGTCAGGGCCACCCCGCGCGCGATGAGCAGTTCGCGCAGGGCGGCCATATGCCGGCGTTCCACCAGCGCGATGGGCTGCAGCGCGCCCGGGATGGGTTGCAGCAGCTTGCTGAACTCCGGATCGGCAAGGGCGTGCTCGAGAACCTCGGCATTGGCCAGGGTCAGCACGGCCATATCCCGCAGGTTGCCTTCGCCATAAAAACTCGACCAGCCTCGGATCAGGTCGATGATGCTGAGCGGGAGCGGCTGGTCGGCCAGATTGGCCAGGCTGGCCAGGGCCTGCTCGACCTGAATGCCGCGGCTCATGGCGTTGCGCACCCGGGCGGCGCTAAGCGCCCAGACACCGTTTTCCGGCGCCGCCACCAATTCGAGTTCGGCCAGCGCGTGCAGGCTGGGCACCGCCTGCTTGAGCGTGATGCTGCCGTCGGGCGACAGGCGGGCGATGTCGGCGTGATCATCGACGCCCGCCGCGCTGACCAGCGGCATCCAGCCGGCCTCGCGCAAGGCGTCGACCGAGTCTTCGAAGGGCGCGTCCGAGGCGAGCAGATCGAAGCGCGGCGCGAGCGGGGTCAGCCGCGCCGATCCGAGCGTTTCCACCGCCCCGGTTCGGGCAGCCTCGTCGGCATATTGCAGCAACTGGGCCTTGCGGACGAAGACCACCCGGTCGTGTTGCTGTTGCCACTCGTCGAGGCTGCGCCGCACATTCGGGGGAATCGGCGCGCCCTGGCGCGCCTCCAGGAAGGCGGCAATCCGGGACGCCGACCAGCCCGTGCGCTGGCCGCGGTAGACCGATTGGCGGGTGAGCTCATAGATCGCGGCCCGGTCGCCGCCCTTTGGTTCGGCAAAGTGATCGAGGTCGATCAGGATGGCGTCGCTGACCGGGTCCATGGCCAGGATGGTGAAGTTGGGCTGGGTGACGACACGCCCGCCGCCCTCGATGAACTCCGGCTCCGGCCCGAGCCCAAGCAGCCACGCGCCCACCGGCGTCAGGCTGAGGGCGGAAAATCCAGCCGCATCGCTGTGCCCGACCTGCGCGCGCGGATCGCCGTCCCAGCCGACCGCGACCAGGCCCATCCAACGCAATGGCCCCGCCACCATCCGGGCCAGCATCTGGCGCTCGACCAGCGTCCAGCCCTGTTCCGGATCGCGCAGCTCAAAGCTCATCCCGAAGGCGTTGTTCATCCCGAAATAAGGCGTCCGGGCCAGCGGGTTGTAGAAGCTGTTGCCGAAACCGGGGTATTGCCGCTCGTTGGCCTTGCGGCGGAGCAGGAATCCGGGTTCAACCCGCCGGACCAGATTGGCATAACTTTCAAACCCAATCCATCTTCCGGCAGCCCCCGCCCCGGCCCCAAGCAGGGCCAGGGCGGCCGACCGGGCCCGGCCCAGCTCGGGCGGCGCGTCGGATTCGGGCGGATACGGTGTGTGCGGCGTTTCGATCCGATCGAGCTCGTGCCACATCCCGCCGTCCCGCCAGACCTCGAAGAGCATCCGGATGCGCGCGCCAAGGGGCAGCCCGAGAAAGGCGGCGTCGCCCACCGCATTCAGCGCGCCGGGCTCGGTGTAAGCCAGGGTGCCCAACGCGCGCAGGGCGCGCCGGATGAAGAACGCCCGCCCGTGGCTGGCCTCATCGGCGGGCGCATCCGGCGGCTCATTCATCGCCCCCAGCGCGGCCTTGAACGCGCTCTTGTACACCCAGCCCGTCTGGGTAACGGGCAGGACCCCTTCGCGCCGCACATGCCGCCAGTAACGGCCCAAATCGCGCTGGAAATCGGCGGCCTGGCCGGTCTGGGCCTGGGCGGGCGGACGGATCTCGGGCAGGAGCAGGGCAGGGTCGCGGCTCATGGTTTCACCCCGGGCGTGAAGCCCTTGGTCGTCAGTTCTTCGACCAGCGCGTCGATGGCCTCGCTGCGGACGACGACGGCCCGGGGCGAGATCTCATACAGGATTGCCTCGCGCAACGAGGTTGAGGCCAGCAGTTCGCGCAACGCCAGGTCGTCGCCCAGAGTCAGCACGCTGACCGATTCATACGCGCGGATGCGCCCGAAGCGCTCGGCCAGCGCCTCGAAGCGCCGGCGGGTCGCGGCCGGCATGGGCGCGCCCAGGGAGGCGAAACGCTCGCCCGCTTCGGCCGGGCCGAGCCCGGCGGTGAGCGCGCGCTCCAGGCTCGCGGTCGTGATCCGATAGGTGAAGGGCGCCTCGCCCGGATCGGCGATCAGGCGCGCAAATCCCAGATACGGCGCGCGTTCGGGGGCTGGCGGCATCCGCCAGACCTCGGGCGAAGTCCAGGCAACCGCCTCGCTCCTGCGCTTGGCCGGCCGGGCGGCCGCGGGCATCGGCGCGCCATCCGTCCAACGCTGCTCGATCAGCCAGCGACCGGTCTCGGTGACCGTAAACGCCTGCAACGCGCCGCCCTGAAGAACGGGTTCGATCGCGCCAAACCAGGTGAGCGGTCCGACCAGCATCGCTTCAAATATCGCGCCGGCGCTGGCCGCCCAGGCGTCGTACTTCGCCACGTCCGCGCGTTGACCGTCGCGGTTGGCCAGCCAGACGACGTCCCGGCCAAGAAAGGCATTTGCGCAGGTGGGGTGGAATTCCCACAGCGCCCGGCGCAAGGATGGCCAATCGGTCAACAGCCCGTCCGGGATACCGCGCAACACCCGGGTCATGTAGCGTCGCATGCCGCACCACTCCGACCCGAGATGAGCCGGCTCCAGGTCCGAGGCCCCCACCGCGCGATAGGCCGAAACCCCCGCCTGAGACGCTTCGATGCCAAAGGCCAGGCTGCTCGTCCAGCATGACCAGGCCTCGACCAGCTTGTCCTCATCCGAGAGCGATAGCCAGGTCTCGTATTGTTGCGGCCGAATGGCGCTCACGGGAGGCGGTGT
>JAGOCU010000400.1 GCA_017998555.1 Thermoflexales bacterium | reverse complement strand
CCCCGGTCGGCGATGTTGTCAATAAACGAGGGCTCGTTGAGCAGGCGCAGGATGAAGGCGTCGTCGTCGAGGGTAAACGGCGCCAGAGTGAGACGCGCGGTGTGGATCATGGCCGGTGATTATCCGGCGTTATGATCTCCCTGCATGCGACAGGCGCTCACTCGCCCGCTCCTCATCCAGTTCCTGATCGGAGCCGCCTTTGTCGGCGCCGTTACGGGGCTGTTGCTTCTACTCCAGTCGCTCGACCCGGTCTGGTCGAATCTGCCCATCGTCGTCCTGGCCTACCTCCTGGCGATCAGCCTGACGACCCAGTGGGCGGGCTTTTATCCGAGCGCCTCCGCGGCCGTCATCGCCTTTCTGTGCTTCAACTTCTTCTTCATTGAGCCCCGCCTGACCTTCCTCGTCAGCAACACCACCGACTCGCTCGCCCTTGCGGTCTTTCTCGGCGTCGCGCTGATCATCAGCCGGCTGCTCGGACGGGCGCGCCGCAACGCCATCCAGGCCGAACAACGCGAGCGTGACGCGGCCCGCTTCTACGAGCTCTCCCTGGCCCTGATCAGCACGCGCGACCCGGGTGACATTGCGAACGCGCTCGCCAGCCGGTTGAGCGGCATCCTGGCCGGGCCGGTCGAAATCATGCTGCAACCGGACGCCCAGAGCGCGCCCCTGTTGCGTCGCGCGCCCGCCGGCGAAGCGCCGTCCGCGCGGCCGACCCAGATAGAGCCCATCAAGTCGGCTCGGGGCGTGTTCGGGGAGATTCGAGTTTGGCCGGCCGGGCCAATCACCCCGGGCGAGGAGCGCTTGCTGCGCACCTTTGCCGCTGAAACCGCGCTCGTCCTCGAGCGTCTGCGCGCCTCGCGGGCCGAGACCCGCGCCGCGGTGCTGGAAGAGAGCGACCGCCTGAAGACGGCCCTGCTTGGGTCGGTCTCGCATGAGTTGCGCACGCCCCTGGCCACCATCCGGGCCGGGGCCGAGAGCCTGCTCAATGGCCTTATCGCGCCTGATTCAGAAGCCGGCCGGGAGATTCTGGATGATGTGCGCGATGCCGCCCAACGATTGACCCGCCTCGTCGACAACATGCTGGACATGACCCGGATCGAGAGCGGGGCGCTCAAGCCCGCGCTCGAGTGGACCGACCTGAACGAGATCGTCAACAGCGCCGCCCTGCGCCTGCGCAACGAGACCAGCCGGCACCGCCTGGAGATCGACGTGCCCGATGATCTCCCGCTTGTGCCCGCCGATCCTGTCCAACTGGATCAAGTCTTCACCAACCTGATCAGCAATTCGGTCAAGTACGCCCTGGCCGGCACGCTCATCCAAATTCGGGCGCGGCGCGAAGACTCCGAGCGCATGCTGATCCAGGTCGCCAACGAAAGCCCGCGCGTGCCGCCCGAGGACCTGGCCCGGATTTTCGATCGCTTCCACCGGATCACCCATGCCGACAAGGTGATGGGCACCGGGCTCGGGCTGTCAATCTGCAAGGGGATCATTGACGCCCACGGCGGCCGGATCTGGGCGGAGAACCGCCCACCCCAGCCCGGCGACCAGGGCCGCGGCTTCATCTTCAACATCACCCTGCCGTTGACCTGGAACGGGGCCTCGCCCCGCCTCCCGCCGCCTGAAACGACATGAGCAACGCGCCCCTCATCCTCGTCATCGACGACGAACTCCAGATCCAGCGCGCCCTGCGCAAGATCCTGGCCGAGAATGGCTGCCGGGTGATGACGGCCGCCACAGGAGAGGAAGGTCTGGCCCTGGCAGCCGCCACACCGCCCGACGCCGTCATCCTCGATCTTGGCCTGCCGGACATGGATGGGGCGGTGGTCTGCGAGAAGCTCCGAGCCTGGACCCAGACGCCGATCCTGATCCTGTCCGCCCGCGACGATCAGCGGCAGAAAGTCATTGCGTTGGACAAAGGGGCCGATGACTATCTGACCAAGCCCTTTGGCATCGAAGAACTGATGGCCCGGGTGCGGGTGGCGCTGCGCCACGGGGCGAGGATCAACCGGACGATCGATCCCGTCATTGAGAGCGGCGGCCTGGTCATCGATCTCGCCCGGCGCCAGGTGACGCGCGACGGCGCCGAGGTTCGCCTCACCGCGACTGAATTCAAGCTGCTGGCGTATCTGGCCGGACACGCCGACCGGGTGCTCACCCATCACGTCATCCTCGAGGCGGTATGGGGCATGGAGTACACCGACCAGGTCGAGTATCTGCGGGTCTACCTGCGTCAATTGCGGGCCAAGCTGGAGGCTGACCCGCATCGCCCGGTCATGCTGCTGACCGAGCCCGGCGTGGGCTATCGGTTTGCGCTTCTGTAGCCCCCGAAGTCTGTTTCCTGAAGCGATATCCCCCGCCCCGGCGTACGCCGGGGCGGGGGATATCGCTTCAGGCATCCTTATCTTTTCCTTACGCTTTTCGCGCCCGCTCCCACGCGCCGTTTGATATCCGAAGCATACGCTGTAGATATAGCCGCCTGGAGGCGGCGCATCATGGACACGAAACTCATGCTGTCTCCGGCGCAGGCGATTCCGCGATCGCCGGGCGCAGAGAACGGAACGATCAAACGGCTGCTGGTCCTCCTCCCCGATGAGGACATTGACGAAGCTTCCCTGGCTAATGTGTTGTGGACGATGGCCGCCCGCAACGGCGCCGGCATCCATGTCGTCGCCGCCATCCGGGACTGGGCCAGCGAGCCGCAGGCGCAGTTGCGCCTGGGGCTGCTGACTGCCCTTCTGCGCGAATCGGGCCTCGAGACCGAGACCGAAATCGTCCACGACGCCGAACTGCTCCGGGTCGCGGTCGAGCGGCGCAGGCCCGGGGACATTGTGATCTGTCCGGCTGGCACGCCCACCCCCGACGGACGCGCCAGCCTGATCCCGGCGCTGCATCCACTCAGCATGGTGTTTTCGCCGCTGGGGCAACCCGTGCGCGAATTGCC
>JAGOCU010000399.1 GCA_017998555.1 Thermoflexales bacterium | reverse complement strand
TTGGCGCAACTCCCGGCACCCCCTCATTCACAATCACGACCCGATCAAGCCCGGCAACGAGGAAACGCAGGGCCGGGTTGTTATCCGCCAATCGCGCGTCCAGCCGCACCCCGCGCCCCGCCCCCAGATCCGAGTTGATCTGCGCAGCGAGCGCGGTGTTTTGCGCCTCGAGCCAATAGCCTGTCATGGGATGGGTGACGTATGCCCCAAAGTAGTCCAGGCGGGTGGCGTTTCCGCCGAGCAGGAGGATCATGGCGGCGACGATCGCCGGTAACCCGACGGGCAGCCATCTCCGAAGTGGATTGGCCAGCAGTCCGCGCCGCGAGAGAAAGGCCAGGGCCGCCTCGATTCCCACCGCGGCAAGCAGGCAGGCCGGAACCAGTGCCCCGATCCCGCGCAAAAAGTGCGGCGCGTCCTCGGCCAGCATCGTCGGCACGAGGAAAACCCCGAGCCAGAGCAGCAGGAACGCATGCGCGCCCCGCCCGGGCAGCGGCCCTGCCGGCGGTCGAAACAGGCGCCACAGCGCCGCGGCGACGCCGATCCAGAACGCCCCCCCGATCAGACCCTCAAAAACCGGGCGCAGCGACAGGTTGTGCCGCCAGATTCGATCACCCGCCAGGGTGAACATGCCCAACGTCTTTTCCACACCTATTAGCAGCGCCCCAAACGGATCTCCCTTGTTGATCTCGGGCGCCAGGATCGAGACCTGGCCCGCCCGCGCAAGATACAGATCGGGATGTCGGAGCGCCCAGATCGCCATGGGCAGCAGCATCGCCAGGGTCACCCCGGCGATGACGAAAATCACCGGCCGATCCGCCGGCCGGCGAAGAAAGATGACGATGGCCGCGAGAAGGACCAGGGGCGCCAGAAACGGGGCCGATGTGTAGGTATAAAACGTGAGACCGATCAGCATCCCGGCGCCAACCGCAAGGGCTTGCCTGGGCCGGCCGGAGGCCCGCAATGCAAAGCCGGCCAGGGCCAGCCCAAGCGTGGCAAACAAGGGCAACGTAATGGCCCGATAGGCGACCCGGCTCAGCGCGACGTGCCAGAACGTGCCGGCCAACACGCCGGCCGCAAGCACCCCGATCCGGTGCGAAAAGAAAGCTCGTCC
Organism: Thermoflexales bacterium; assembly: GCA_017998555.1. Classification (GTDB taxonomy): domain Bacteria; phylum Chloroflexota; class Anaerolineae; order J036; family Brachytrichaceae; genus Brachythrix. Next base: position 1,833 of record JAGOCU010000399.1, on the reverse strand, counting down.
CGCCAGATAGATGGCGCCGAGAGTGGCGATCCCAACCAGGGCCGAAGTCAGCCGAAGCGCCAGAGTGGTCTGGCCGAGGAACGAGACTACAGCAGCGAGAAGATAGATAAAGAGCCCTTCGCGACCGTTGTTGGCAGCGAAATACAGCGCCGGATGACCGTTGAGCACGCCGACCGCGTCGAGGCCATACCAGGCTTCATCGCGATACAGGCCGGGCGGCAACTCCCCGATTCGATCGAGTCGAAGACCCGCCCCCGCCACCACAATGATTGCCAGCGGAAGCCAGGGCAACACAAGCCGGAGACGGGCCCGAAGCGACATGCGGGCAATTGTAGGTCCCGCCCGGGGATAATGGCCCGGATGCGGGTGGTCATGGTCTCCAAGGCGTTTGTCGTCGACGCCTATCAGCGCAAGTGCGAACTCATGGCCGAGGCCGATCCCGACCTGGAGCTGACCCTTGTCACCCCACCCTCTTGGCGCTGGGGCGCTCGAGTATCGACTTTCAAACCGGCCTACGTCCGCGGCTACACGGTGGTGGTCGCGCCCATCGCCCTCAATGGAAACTTCCACCTGCATTGGTATCGGGGATTGGGCGGATTGATCCGGCGCCTGCGGCCGGACATCGCCCATATCGATGAAGAACCCTACAACCTGGCCACCTGGCTGGCGTTCCGGGCGGCCCGCTCTGCCAGCGCGCGCCCGCTGTTCTTCACCTGGCAAAACCTGGCTCGAACCTATCCGCCGCCTTTTCGCTGGTTCGAGCGGTCGGTGATGCATGAAGCACGCTGGGCGCTGGCCGGCAACGCGGCGGCCGCCGCCGTCATCCGTGCGAAGGGCTACCGCGGCCAGACATCTGTTGTGCCGCAGTTTGGGGTGGATGAGGAACGCTATCGTCCGCCAGCCGGGCGCGACTCAGGCCGATTCGTGGTCGGTTATGCCGGGCGACTGGATCCCGAAAAGGGGGTGGACACGCTCATTGAGGCCTGCGCCCCGCTGACGGATGTTGAGGTCCGGATTGCCGGCGCCGGCCCGGAACGAGCGCGGCTGATGGCGCTGGCCGAGCGCCTGGGCATGTCTAGCCGCACCGCGTTTCTGGGCAGCCTTGAAACCGCGGCCATGGTGGCGTTCTATCAGGGCTTGAACGCCCTGGTCCTGCCCTCGCGCAGCCGCCCCAACTGGGTCGAACAGTTTGGGCGGGTCCTCATCGAGGCCATGGCCTGCGGCGTTCCCGTGCTTGGATCGCGCACAGGCGAAATCCCAAATGTGATTGGCGACGCTGGCGCGCTCTTTCCCGAAGGCGACATTGGCGCGCTGTCGGATGCGTTGCGCAACCTGATGATCTCCCCCGACGCCGCCCAGGCCATCGGCCTGCGCGGGCGCGAGCGGGCCGTTGCGCAATTCAGCATGCGCCGGATTGCGCTCGAAACTAATCAGGTCTATAGGGCCATGCTCGAATGATCGGCCGTTGACGGTGCTCGCATTTTTACTTGCCCAATGTTCCGACATCCCGTCGCAGTCAACACATCGGGTCTCACGCGGAGAACGAGGAGGCGCGGAGGAAGTCACACGGGGAAAGGCATTCCCAGCCTCTTACGTACTCTCCGCGCCTCCGCGTACTCCGCGTGAGTCTATAGACGGCCGATCGTGGCGCCGCCTGCCCGCTGCCGGCGGCTGGAGTACGGGCGCCCACAGCGGGGTCTTATGTTCATCCAATCCGCACGAGCCATACTGTCTCCGTTGAAGCAACCGATGACCTGGAGGAGATAGCCGATGTTCTTTGATCCGATGTACTTTCTTTTTGCGCTGCCTGGGATCGCGCTTGCGCTCTGGGCC
>JAGOCU010000398.1 GCA_017998555.1 Thermoflexales bacterium | reverse complement strand
TATGGCGGCACCGAGTGCCAGTACATCTCCAATGACGCCCTGGTGATCGTCAACTTCACCACCGGCGGACACACCATGGTTCAGACCATGCTCGACGCGGCCGTGGGGAATGGTCCCCCCTTCACCGAGGTCGATGGCCTTGGCGACGAAGCCTGGATGGCGATCGATACAGGTAACGGCAAAAGTGTCGCCGGCAGCGCGATCGTCGCGGTGAAAGAGCGGGTGGTAGCCGTGCTCATCCTCGGCGGCTATACCGATGCCGTCACGCGCGACAAGATGCTTGCCCTGAGCAAGGTCGCGCTGGGATTGAAGTAGGCAAGCAGCCGTCAGCGCATCGCGCTGGGTAGCCGAAGGCAATGCCTTCGGCTACCCAGCGGTTACGGCGCCAACTCGAGCGCCAACGCCGCGCTCACCAGACCCCTGGCAGCAGGCGATAGCGCACCCTTCCAGCGTAGTCCGCATACCCGGACAGTTCCACTCTCAACGCGCGATCCTCCAGCGCCGTCCGCGCGACCAGCAGGGCCACGCTCATCGCGCTGACCGCGAGGGCGAGCCATGAGCCCAACAGCACGGAGACGGTGGCCTCGTAGAGAATCACCCCGAGGTAGCCGGGATGGCGGACAAAGCGATACGGTCCGCCGGTCGCGACGATGTGACTGCGCTCGGTCTGGATCCTTACGATCTGCGAGAAGAAGGCATTGGCCGCCATCGCCCAAACGAACAGCGCATACCCGAGGCCGCCCATGACCAGCGCGATGATCTGCGCCGCGGGCGAGAACCCGACTGACCAGGCGTAGCGCTGGTCGAACCCGGCCAACATGTAGCGGATCATCGTCACAAGACCCATCAGGCTGACGATGAGGGTGTCCCACCGTTTGGCGCCCCGACGCGGCCCCAGACGCTCGGCCAGCAGACCGGGATGCCGCCCGATGACGACGACGCCGATCCCCACGAGCCAACCCAGTGAGACGGCCAGGGCCGCCCAGGCCTGCCACCAGTCCAGCCGGCCGGCCGGCCACAGCAGCACGACCCCCATGCCGACAATTCCAAGCGTTTCACGCAGGATGTAGCGGCGGATCAATTTCGCATTCATCGTTGGCGCGTCCGCGACGGGATTTCTCCTCGCATACAGCATAGGCCAAGCGCCCCGTTCGCGCCAGCACCGACCGGCGACTTCCACGCCTGGACGGCGTCGATCACCCATGAACTCAGACTTATCGTGGCCTGACACGCGGGTGGCATCCCCGGCGCTGCCCGGCCGGCGGCTTATGGCCGGCTTCCAAGCCATCGATGCTTGCCCGGGGCGCGGTTTTGCGATTCAATTGGCGGGCCTGTCAGCGCCGATATGGGCAGAAGATTCAGATTGCGGCAGAATGGATCGGGGCGTCAACGTCTTGTAACGATTGACTGCCGCCGCTAGCTGGCCAAAAACCGCGGCAAGTCCTTCAAGGTCGCGCAGCCAATTTGGCCCATCGCGCAGCGCAGCTCGCTCTTGAGGACCTTCATCACGTGATCGCCGCCCTGTTTGTCAAGCGCGGCGACGGCAAAGTGAAAGGCGCGGCCCATCATGACGAAATCGGCGCCCAGCGCCAGCATGCGCGCAATGTCGAGCCCGTTGCGCGCGCCGCTGTCCACGATGATCGGCACCTGCGGGCCGACCGCGGCGCGGATTTTCGGGAGTACTTTGACCGTGGAGGGCGCGGCATCAAGCTGCCGCCCGCCGTGATTGGAGACGACCAGGCCATCCGCGCCCAGCGCCAGATACTGTTTGGCTTCGTCCGCGTCCAGCACGCCTTTGACCAGCAGCTTGCCCTTCCACAAATCGCGAATCAGGCCAAAGCGGGGCGGCAGAATATGCCCGCCCATCCCCCCACGCACAAAAAGGGTGGAAGCCGCGATGGACTTGGCGACGTTCCCTGACTTGCCCATCGGGAAATACGGCTTGATGTTGACAAACTCGGGCACACCCGAGGCCAGCATGCGCAACGCCCATTCGGGACGGGTGACCATCTGCCACACGGTCCGGGCATTGAACGCGGGCGGCACCGTCAATCCGCTGCGGATGTCCTGCTCGCGGCGGGTCTCATACGGCACATCCACGGTCAGCAAGAGCGTGTCGTAGCCCACAGCCTCGCACCGGCCGAGCAGATGTTTGACCACCTCCGGCTGCTTGGGCGTATAGAGCTGATACCACGCATGCTCGCCCGCGATGGCGCGGATGTCTTCAAGGCTCGCCGTGGCGACCGTGCTGAGCGCGTAGGGGATGTTGTGGCGTTTGGCTGCGGCCGCCAAAATGCGCTCGGCCCTCGGCCAGATCAACCCGGACAACCCGACCGGCGCGACACCAAACGGGGCGTCGTAGGCGCGGCCAAACAGGGTGGCGCGGATGTCAGGCGCAGTGCCATCGGACAGGTAGCGCGGCATCAACTCAACCGCGTTCAGGTCGTCGCGGTTTTTCTGGCGGCTCACGTTGCCCCCCAGCGCGCCAAACAGATAATCGCGCATAAACGGCGGCAGGCGCCGATAGGCCGCCGCTTCCATCTCCGCGACGCTGGGGTATTTTTGGTCGATGTTCATAGGCACGGCATATTAACCGAAATCACAAGGAGAACGGGAGGGTAAATGCCTTCTCCCGTTCTCCCTTTCTCCTGTAAACGACCGTAGACCGTCGGCAATTAGCGCGTATGGCACTGTTCGGGGATCCTGTCAAGCGACTTTGCAGGAGTCATGGTGCTTCAGATGACGGCCGAGATCGGCTACCCCATCCGCAGATGGGCGCCCCAGCCGCCGGGCGGCGTGGCAGCGCCGGTGACCTCGGCGTAGCCCGCGCCGATGGCGTTGAGCAGGGTGAGCGTGTCGGCCCCCATCCCGATAAAGGTGAAACCGTCGGCCCGGCGGGCCTTGGCCTGCGTGGCGTTGCCCATCAGGATCCCGGCCGCCTTGCCGTGCCGGGCCGCTGCGGCGAGCA
>JAGOCU010000397.1 GCA_017998555.1 Thermoflexales bacterium | reverse complement strand
CAGGGCGCCGCCCTCAAGGTCGTTCGGGCGGGCGGCGGCTATGGCGGCTTCAACGATGTTGTCATGGATCTGCGAGTCGACGACCATCCGACTCCGGTGGCCGAACTGGGGCGCCTGATGGCGCTGCACGCGCTGTATTTTGGATCGACGCCCGTGGCCGACAAACTGCCGCTGGACGAGGAAGTGCTGCGCGAGCTGCAGGCCATGGCCCGCCAGGCCGGCGTCTACCTCGGCGACATCGACGGCCAGCTCGATGCCGAAACGACCGCCGCCCTGCGCCTGCTGACCGGGACCGAGAACCTGGAAGAGCGCATCGATTTGCCGCGAGCCACGATCGACCCGCCAGCCCTCAGTTTCCTGCGCGAGCGCTTTGCCCTGGGCGACGACCCGCTGTGACAACATCCCGGCCAGAAGCGCGCCGCAGGCCCCAAACATGAACCCAGCCCGCACGATCTCCCATGACGCCCGCGCCCTGACCATCAACGGCGCGCGCGTGCCGATTCTCAGCGGCGCCATCCACTATCCGCGGAGCACCCCCGGGATGTGGCCGGACTTGATGAAGCGCAGCCGCGACGCCGGACTGAACACCATCGAGACCTATGTTTTCTGGGGTCTGCATGAACGCCAGCGAGGGATCTACGATTTCTCGGGACGGCTCGACCTGGATCGATTTATCGAAGCCGCGGCCCATGAGAACCTCGACGTCATCCTGCGCATCGGGCCGTACGTCTGCGCGGAGATCAACTACGGCGGCCTGCCGGTCTGGCTTCGGGAGGTGCCGGGCCTGCAGACCCGGACCTGGAACGAGCCCTTTATGACCGAGATGGCCCGCTGGGTGCGGCATATCGGCCAGCGCGTCACGCCCTACCTGGCCGGCAACGGCGGTCCGATCATCCTGGCCCAGATCGAAAACGAGTATTCGCTGATTGCAGAGCGTTATGGCGATGCCGGACAGCGCTATCTGCAGTGGTCGATCGATCTGGGTCAAACGCTTGAACTCGAGATACCCTGGGTGATGTGCTTCGGCGGGATGCCCGGCGCGATCGAGACCATCAACGCGTTCTACGGCCACGAACAGATCGAGCAGCTCGTCGAAAGGCATCCCGAACAGCCGATCCTGTGGACCGAGAACTGGACGGGCTGGTACGACACGTGGGGCTATCCCCATCATGTCCGATCGGCGGAAGACGAAGCCTATGCGGTGGCGCGCTTTATCGCGGCCGGCGGCACGGGCGTCAACTACTACATGTGGCACGGCGGCACGAATTTCGGCCGCGAGACCACGTTTCTGCAGACGACCAGCTATGACTATGACGCGCCCCTGGATGAGTTTGGTCTGCCCACGAGCAAAGCCCGCCATCTGGCCGCCCTTCATCGCGCGCTGAAACCCTTTTGGCCGCTGTTGCTCCGCTCGCCTCGGCCCACACCGCGGGCGCTCGCCGACGGCGTGCTTGCCTTTGACTACGCCGATGCGGATGGCGCGCTGACCATCGTCTGCAACGACGCGCTGGATGCGCGATCGATCACGCTGGCCGGCGCGCAGCGGGCGATGCCGGGCCGGAGCGCGCTGCTGATGTCCGGCAACCGGGTCGCGTTCTCCACCGCCGACCTGCAGCCGCGCGATCGCATCAAGCGCCGCATGCGCCCGGCCGCGATGCCCGTGGCGTCCGGCGCCTGGGCCGAGCCCCTGCCCAGTGAAATGCTCGGCGCCGCCCGGCCCGCTCGCAAAGTGGACTCGCCCATAGAGCAACTGTCCCTCACCCGCGACAACACCGACTACTGCTGGTATTCGACCGTTTTGCACGTGGAGGATGGCGCCGACGGGCTGGGGACGCTGACCCTCGCCCACGCGGCCGACATCGTGCATGTCTTTGTCGATGGCGCGTTGCGGGCGACCACGCCGCTCCCGCTGCAGGAGGATCGCGGCGAATTGAACGCAGATGGGACCACCCAGCGGTTCAAGCTTGCGCTCGAGCCCGGAGAACGGCGCCTCGATCTGCTGGCCTGCGCGATCGGGCTGATCAAGGGCGACTGGATGATCGGCCACCAGAACATGGTTGACGAGCGCAAGGGGATCTGGGGCGGCGTCGCCTGGAACGACCGGCCGCTGATCGGGAACTGGTCGCTGCGCCCCGGGCTGATGGGCGAAGTCCAGACGGCCGAGGCGGCCGCTGCCTGGCCGGCGCCCGTGGCGGCGGATACCGGCGCGCCGCTGCGCTGGTGGCGCCTGGTCTTCGATCGGCCGCCGGGAGCGCAGGCTCTGGCCGCGGACCTGGCCGGCATGGGCAAGGGCCTGGCCTGGTTGAATGGCGAATGTATTGGCCGATTCTGGTCGGCCCGGGGCGAGGCGCCCAGCCCGCGCGTGCTCTCTGCGCGGGGCGCCCTGCGCGAAAGCGGCCGTGGCGCGCCCACCCAGCGCTACTACCACCTGCCAGCCGATTGGCTGAAGGATGGCGAAAACGTGCTTGTGTTGTTTGACGAGACCGGCGGAGATGCGTCTTCGATCCGAATCTGCGAATGGACTGAGGAGCCAAAATGACCCACCCCACCTACCCGCTGCGCCAGCTTTTGCTCGACGACTACCGCATCGACGGCATCGACCAGGTGATGACGCCCGCGCTGGCGATTTACCCGGACTACGTCGACAACAACATCAGCGCCACCCTGCGGCTGGTCGGCGGCGATGTCAATCGATTCCGCCCGCACGTAAAGACCGCAAAGCTCGGCGCGGTGATGGCCCAGTATGTCGCCCGCGGCGTGCGCCAGTTCAAATGCGCAACCAGCCTCGAGCTGACGACCTTGATGGACGTCGGCGCCGAGGATGTGTGCCTGGCCTTCCCTCTGGTCGGGGCCGGCGCGCGGCGGCTTCGCGCGCTGGCGGATGAATATCCCCAGGCCCGCATCTCGACCCTGGTCGAGGCGAAGGAACAGCTCGCGCCCTACGCCGGGAGCAAGGTTGGCGTGTTCCT
>JAGOCU010000396.1 GCA_017998555.1 Thermoflexales bacterium | reverse complement strand
AGGATGTTGGAGACGTGATCGATGCGGGGGCGGCGCACGTCTTGTATGGTTCAGCCTCAGGTCTGGTCGTTGCGCGAGATCAGTTCTGGAATCAGGATTCGATGGGTATCTCGGACATGGCTGAGGCCGACGACCACTTTGGCGTTGCCCTGGCCTGCGGTGACTTTGATGGCGATGGCAACGCTGACCTGGTTGTGGGCGTGCCGGATGAGGACATTGGCAGCTTGATTGATGCGGGCGCAGCGCACGTGATCTATGGCTCAACCGCCGGATTGGCCGCACCTGGAGGCGACCAGCAATGGCACCAAAACGCCACGGGCATCGCCGATACAGCCGAGGCCAATGATCAGTTTGGCTATGCCCTGGCCGCTCTCCCGCGCACCACGCACCGGGCTTACCTCCCGTTGATGCTGCGCCGGCCCAATTCCGACACCCATTGAAACCTCCCACCTCGCCACCCGCTGCGGTAACATCTGCTCCGCTCATGGACCTGATGCGCCGCTTGACTCCCGGCGAGCCTGCCCCCGACATGCCTGTCTTCGATCCGAGCGGCGCCGTGGTCTCGCTCGCCTCGCAATGGCGCGAGCGGCCGTCCGTGTTGTCCTTCCTGCGCCACTTTGGGTGAATCTTCTGCCGGACCGAACTGGCCAGGCTGGCCAGCCTCAATGATCAGATCGAAAACCTCGGGGCGCAAATCCTGGTGATCACTCTGGCCCGTCCCGAGGCGTCGATGCAGTTCTGCGCCGAGCGCGCGCCGGCCCTGCGCTGCTACGCCGATCCGCTCGGCAACGCCTATCGGGCCTGGGGCCTCAAACGCGGCAATGCTGTGGAGCTGTTCGGCCCGGCGGTGTGGGTGGAGACCGCCCGGGCGTCGCTCAAGGGCGAGGTGAATGGCAAACCGGCGGGCGACACCTTCCAGATGCCGGGCACCTTCGGCGTGTCACGCGACGGGATTGTCCGTTATGCGCATTACAGCCTGCATGCCGGCGACTACCCGGTCGAGAGCCGGCTGATGAAGGCGATCGAGGCACTGGCAACCGCGGGGAAACAAGGCTAGCCATCCGGCGCACGACCAACGCACGCTATATGTCCCCGAAATCAATGGCCAAGGCGAAGCCTTGGCCATTGATTTCGGGGAAGAAATATCCGTCGCAGGGCTAAATCAGCGCGCCGCGGCGAGGAAGTCGAGCTTGTTCGCCATTTTGGCCGGGACGAACCCAAACATCCGGTGCACACTCCCGATCTCGGTGGTCCGGTTGTAGGCCATCGCTTCGATCTCGGGCTCGGACAAAGCGCCGCGGAAGCGGGCGAGGAACTGCGAGACCTGTCGGGTCATCGTCGTGGGCACCCGGATCAGCCGCCGCCGCCGCCCGGCTGCGCGCAGGGTGGTCTCGAAGACCTCGTCAAGCTGCATCGAGGCCGGACCGCCGATCGGGACCACTTGACGGAAGGTCGAACGGGTGGTCAGCGAGCGCACCACGCAAGCGGCCACATCCCCGACCCAAATCGGCTGGAGTTTGGTTTGTCCGCTGTGCGGGGTCGGAACAATCAACGGCAGGCTGCGCGCAATGCCGTTGATCCATGAGGTGAGCCAGTCGCCCTCGCCATACACGACCGCCGATTTGAGCACGGTGAAATTGAGGCCGCAACTGCGGACCATCTCTTCGGAGCGGCCAATGCTGCGCTGCAGCGGATAAGGTGAACGAATCTCGGCGCCGAGGCAGCTGACCGTAATCAAGCGCCCCACTTTGTTGTCCCGGCAGGCTTGAATGATGTTCTGGGTGCCTTGCGCGTTCACATCGTCGAAGCCACCCTCATCCGTCTCCCGGCGCGTCGACGCAAGGTGAATGACCGTGTCAACCTGGCCATCCTCGGTCATCGCCGCATTCAGGGTTTCCGGCTGGCGCACATCGCCGCCCATGATCGTCACCCGCCGCGGCACGGGATGCTCGTGATTCCAATGCCAGAGCAGCTTCACGCCGTGACCGGCGGCAGTCAGACGTTCAACCACTGCCCGGCCAATACAGCCGGTGGCGCCCGTTATGAGGATCATGCCCATGGATTCTAGCCTATCCGCCTCCCATAACTGTCGCCGCGGCCACTCCGAAGAAAAGCTGCACGAGAATGCCGCCACCCCAGGCCAGGTATCCCGCCAGCCGTTCATTGGCCCGGAAGAGAAATGCGCCGAGCAGCGTGTTGCCCACGAGCGCGCCAAAAGCGATTGCCGCCAGACCAAAGACCGACGAAGCCGATCCAAATCGATCGACCTGTCCGGCGTTGTTGAAGTGCAGCGGAATGGACCGCGGCAGGGCTGCATAGCCCCCAAATGCGATGGCAAGCAGCATGACGAATACGAGGAGGCCCAGGCCGACCATCACCCTGGCCAGGCGGTCGCTCCACAGCGGGCTGGATCGAATGCCGGGCACGATGCGGGCAAAGACCACTTCCTGGGTTGGCCGCATCGCCAGACGGGTCTCGAAGGCCTCGTCAAAGGCGTCGAGGTCGAACGGCGACACCCCGAACGAGACATCGGGTGTGACGATGATCGACTGATGCTCCAGCGGACCGGTCGCGTAGAAACGTATCGGACCGAGCGCCGGGTGTGTTCCCTCGCATACCCACCAATCGGGTAACGGAACGCGCCGTATGCGCGCCCCATCGGCGATATCCAGGGCCGGGATGATCCGTTGCACTTCAGCCATCGGGATGATCTCGCGCGCATTGCCGTGGCGAATGACGAATGAGTTGCGGTCCAGGCTGTAAGACAGCGCGTTCAACCCGCGCATCATCCAGATCAGCCAGGCCAGGGTTACGAAAGCGGCGACGGCCAACCCAAGCAGGAGCACGTTGAGAATCGTGGGCGGCACGAGCGCCGCAAATACCAGGCACACCACGCCAATCAGCCCGGCCGCCACGCAAGCGATGATGCCGGATCGCATCGCGGTGGATGGGTCAGTTTCGAAAACCATCACA
>JAGOCU010000395.1 GCA_017998555.1 Thermoflexales bacterium | reverse complement strand
CGCTCACGGCTCGATGACCTCCAGCGACGCGATCGCGCCCACCTTGCCGTCAATGCTGATCTCGATATCGTAGGCGCCCGGGGCGATCGTTTGCTGATCGCTCAACAGCACCCAGGTTCGGCCGGCGGCCTTGGCTCGCCAGGCGCCGTCAACACGCGAGATCGCTTCCCCATCCCGATACCAGATCACCGACCAGGGCGTGCCCGGGTCGATCGCGGCGTGGTCGAACGACGCGTAAATCTGGCGCGCGCCATCCTCGAAGACATCCGTGGCTTCGACCGGGTTTGCGTCGTCGTCGATCTCAGCGCTGAAGGACACCTCGCCCAATTGATCGCTGATCTCAACCACCCGGAAACCGGTCTCCTGGACCAGGTCGCCTTCGACCAGCAAGGCCAGGGTGTATTCGCCGGGCGCGAGGGGTTTGTCACTGGACAGCGTCACCGAGGCGACCCCGTTCACCCCCAGATTCCAAGCCGGGGCGGCGGCCGGTTCGAGCTCCTCATCCCCGCGCCACCACAGGGCCGACCACTTCACCCCATTGAGCATGTTTGCAAACTCGAACACACCGACAATTTGGCGGGTGCCCGCCGCAAAAAGATAACTGGGATCCACGGGCTTGCCATCCGGGCCAAGCTTCTCGGCGAAATCGACCTCGCTGAAACGCAGACCGGTGGGGCGGGCCCGAAACGTCGCGCTCCCCAGCGCCTTGCCGTCCGCGACAATCTCGACCTTGTAACCACCCGGCGCAAAACCGGCCTGGGATGTCGCGATCTGGACGAAGCCACTCCCCTGTGCGCCCTTATCCCACGCGGCATCCTCGCGCGACAGGGCCGGCGCGGGCGCGCCGTTGTGCGACACGCGGGTGCTGACCCGCGCGCCGTCCACCATGCCGCTGTAGTCAAAGGCAATGAAGAGTTCCTTTGTCGCCGGCTCGACGACGGTCAGGCTGTCGGCCGGCGCCGCGCCGTTCATCCGAGTCGCAAACACGATCTCGTCGATCCGCCCGCCGATCCGGACCAGGCGCGTGCGCAAGTCCGTGAGGGCGTTCTCGGCGGCGCCCTTGAGCGCCGCGTCGCCGGCATTGGCCGGCGCGGCCATCAGCGCGTTCAGATCCTCAATCGCGCCTTCGAGTTGCCAGCCGACCAATTCCACCGGCTTGTCCTCGACCAATTTCAGGCCGGCGGCGTAGGCCGGGGCGGCGCCGGCCAGGTCCTTCTTCGCCAGCAGGGCGACCCCGAGATTGAAGTGATAGACCGGCAGTTGGTCGTTGAGTTTGATCGCTTTGCGGAAGTTGGCGATCGCGGCGTCGAGCTTGCCGCCCTCGTACTGGGCCCAGCCCAGATTGCTCACATCGTCGTCCGAATCGGGCGAGGCGCTGAAGGCCCTTGCGTAGTCCGCCTCGGCCTGGGCAAAGGCGCGCTTGTCAAGGTTGGCATTTCCGCGCGCCGCATAGGCCTCGGGCGATGGCTCGAGGGCGATGGCCGCGGTGAAATCGGCCAAAGCCTTGTCGATCTGCTTCGTGGCCTGATATGCCTCGCCCCGCTGCAGGTGGGCGCGGGCGTATCCGGTGGGGTTGCCGGCCTTGGCGATGGCCTCGCTGAAGTGGGTGATGGCGGCGTCGGGCCGGCCCTGCGCGGCGGCGACCCGGCCTTTGGCGTAAGCGGCAATCGCGTCGTCGCTGAGGGTCGGCTCGGGCGCCGCGCGGACCGCCGCGAACCAGGCCATGCTGGCCAGGATGAACACGGTGCCAAGCACGCCAAACGAAATTCGGACCAACCGGGTTTCGAGCGTCAGCGACAGGCCAAACAGAAACAGGCTGACCGCCGCGATCGTGATCAGCAGGGTGTAGGTGTCGGTCTTGATCGCGACCGCGCTGGATTGGCGGGAGAGCACGATCTGGGTCTCCTCGCTGCGATAGGCCGGCTCGAACAGCTCGGCATAGCGGCGGGTGAGATCCGGCCGGCCGTCCTTGTCGAGATAGGCGGTGTCGGTGAAGACGATGCTGAAGGGCCGAAGCGTCTCACGGGCCGCCTTGAGCCGCTCCACCTCGGCTTCGGTCTGCTTGGCGCGAAACAGATCGCCATCGGCCCGATAGGTATCCGCCGCCGCCGCTTTGGCCGCGGCCTGGATCGTCAGATCATCGTAGCGCGCCAGCAGGCGCAGCTCGAAGGAGCCGCGCTGCAGGGCGGTGTTGTAGTCGGCCAGGGCGTTGATCGAGGCGACCTGCGAGTCGCGGGCGGCGTCGCCGCGCCGGTCGCCGTCCACCGCGCCGATCCAGGCGAGATAGGCGGTCCAGATCGTGGTCGCCAGAATGAGCAGGGTGATGACATTGGCGAAGGTCAGGGGAAAGCGACGGGCTTTGACGCGAGGCGTGTTCGTGTCGGGAAGAGGCTGAGTCATGGTGTGTTGTTCTCCCGTTGCGCTATTGCACGCGCGCGATCAGATAGATTCCGATCGCGAGGACGATCACACCCAGCCCGGCATAGGCGTACTTGATCCGCGATGAAGCCATATCGGCCAGGCCGAACATCAGCAACGAGCCGGCGGTGACGACCAGGGCCAGCATCAGATCGATGGCCAGATTGCCGCGCGCGTCGCCGCGATTGATGTAGGTCTCGGGCTGCAGGCCGCGGTATTCGCGCGCAACCAGCGACAGTTTCAGATCGGCGTTGAGCTGATCCTCGGCGTAGCCATCCTTGCCCGTCCGGTAGTCGGCATAGAAGAAGTTGCGCAGGTGCCCCTGCAGGCGGGCATTTGCATCGGCCTGGGTCTCCAGCGCCCGCGCCTCCGCGGGGCGCCCCTGCTGGCGGGCTTCCACCGCGCCCTGGCGCGTGAGATCCGCCAGGCGCTCCTGCTCGATGAACTGCTGGGCATACAGCGCCTGGTCCATCGCGGTGAGCTGGTGACTGAGGTTGATCTGGGATTGACGGGTCTTGTTGAGAAGGCCCGTGCGGGTCATCTCGGCATCCTCGGT
>JAGOCU010000394.1 GCA_017998555.1 Thermoflexales bacterium | reverse complement strand
GCGGGGGACACGCTCGCAGCGCTTGCGCTCGGGGAAGTGGTGGCGATCGTCGTGAACGCGATGACAAACGTCACAGCCATGCCAGCAAAACTGCGTAGGGACATTCTTGCTCCTCGCCGGCAATCGCGCTCAGATGGCATCGAGCCGCTCTGACGCCGACCACCGCGCGCATCCCCCCCCTGATTGAGTCGTGCGGACGCGCTTGAGTATAACGCTTCAACTTACGACTTCGCGGAAAAAGCATGCGGCCACCGAGGCGGATCGTTTGCCGGTTTTGGTTTATGCTCGACATATTGACCGCTTCGCCCTTCATCATGGACACGCTGCCTGTTCCCCGCCCTGTCATCGATGCTTTGCCGCTGGTCCGCGCCGAGGGCCTGAGCCGGCGCTACACCCGCGGCAGCGAGATCGTCGACGCGCTCGCCGATTTCAGCCTTGATATCCAGCGCGGCGCCTTCGCGGTTGTGCTCGGCCCCAGCGGCTGCGGCAAGTCAACCTTGCTCCATTTGCTCGGCGGCATCGAGCGCCCCTCGCAAGGCAGCGTGACGGTGAACGGGGTGGCCCTCGAGCGCGCCAGCGAGACCGAGCTGACCCGCTTTCGGCGCCACAGCGTGGGTTTTGTCTTTCAGTTTTACAACCTGTTGCCCTTCATCAGCGCCGAGGAGAATGTCGCCCTGCCGCTGCTCGCCATCGGGCGGGCCAGGCCGGACGCACTGCGCGCCGCGCGCGAAGAGCTCGACCAGATGGGCCTGCTCGCGCGGCGCCGCCATCGCCCGGCCGAGTTGTCCGGCGGAGAACAGCAGCGGGTCGCCATCGCGCGGGCCATCATTACCCGGCCGCCCCTGATCCTGGCCGACGAACCCACCGGCGACCTCGACGCGGCCGGCGCGCAGGCCGTCGTCGCCCTGCTGCGCGCCCTGGCGCGGAACGGTCAGCACACCATCATCATGGCCACCCACAACCAGCGTCTGGTGGAAGAGGGAGATCAACTCATCCGGCTCGCGAACGGGCGGCAGGAGTCGCGGTGACCGCCCTCCGACTGGCCCTGGCTGACCTCGGTTTTGACCGCTTGCGCACGGCGCTGTCCATCGCCGGCCTGGCCTCGGTCATCGTGTGCGCCATGCTGTTGGGCGCCACAGCCAATGCCCTGTCGGATTTCCTGGACACGCCATCAACCGGATCAAACCTGCTCATCCTCGACGGGAATTACGTGGATCCGAGCGATTCGAACCTGCCCGACGAGGTGTCGCGCGCGGCCGAAGCGCTTCAGCCCCAACTCGTCTCGCGCGTGTCGCCCCTCTTCTTTCGCCAGTTGCGGGTCAACGATCGCCTCGTCCAGGTGCGCGCCGCGCCGCTGGCCGACTGGGCCACAACCCAGCACTTGGCGCTGCAGTCCGGGCGCTGGCCCGGCATCGGCCATGAGGTCGTCATCGGAGAAGGGTTGGCCGCCTCCGCTGGATGGAACCTCGGAACTGTGTTGATCGTCTACGGTCGCCCAATGACGGTGACGGGCACGTATCGGTCTCCGGGGGTCGCGTTCGCGGCGGTCTATATGCCGCTCGAGTCGGCCCGCGATTTGTTTGGCCCCGAGCGCCTCACCCAGATCATCTCGGTGCAGGTGGCGCCTGGGGCCGACGCCCCGACGGTCCTCGCCCGGCTCGCATCGGACCCCGCCATCTCGGGCCGCTTCGCGGTGTTCTATGAGGACGTCTATACCCGCCGAAACACCGAAATGTTGCGGGATCTGCTCGGTCTGATGCATGTCGCCAGCGGGCTCGCGTTTTTGGCGGTCGGACTGGGCGCCTACATGGCGACGGCGCTGCATCTGGCCGAGCGTCCGCGCGAGAGCGCGCTGTTGCGCCTGTCCGGATTCTCGCGGGGACAGGTGGGCGCCTATCTGCTGCTGCGCACGGAGATGCTGGCGGCGCTGGCGTTTTGCGTCGGCGTTCCACTGGCGTCAGCCTGGATGGGCGCCCTGTATGCGCAGGGGCCCGCCTACGTTTTCAACGTGCCCGTGCGTCCCACCGTCGACTCAGGCCTGGTTGCGGTCTTTGGGATGATGACGGCGCTTTCGGCATTTGCCGGCGCGGCGATCTCGGCCGCCGGCCTGTTGCGGGCCAGCGTTGCGCAAGGATTGCGGAGTTAGGCCATGCGATCGGCGATGAGACTGGGCCTCCAGGCGCTGCTCCAGCATCCCTGGCTGCTGCTCGTGCTTGGCATCAACACGGCCCTGCCGCTCATGTGCGCCCTGCTCATCGGCGGGTACCAGACCGACATGCTCAACCGGTACGACACGGTGAATCCCTCCTTGCTGGTGATCCAGGAGAACGGCAGCATGGGCGAGTTTTACGGCAGCCGGATCCCAGCCAAAACAGCCGACCTCCTGCGCGCCCGCGGATACGCCGATCCCATCGCCGAGATTCATGCGGTGACCGGCGCGACGCCGGGCAGCGCAGTCCTGCTGCGCGGCATTGATCCAGCCCGTTATCAGGAGACCGAGCGCTTTCGCATCCTGGCCGGACGGCCGCTGAGCGCATCCGACCCGCCCCGCGCGACGATGATCGGCGCGCAGCTGGCGCGCGTCCGGGATGCCATCCCGGGCGGGCCAATTCAGATTCGCGGGCGCGAATTCGACGTCGTGGGCATCTTTGAAACCGGCGCTGTCACCGACTTTGAGGCCTGGGTCAGCCTGCCTGATGCCCAGGCTCTGCTGGGCTGGGATGATGATGTATCTGTTTTCGTTGTGCCAGCCGGTGGATCGCTGAAAGCCGGCGATCCGCTGCCCGGCGGTCTGGCGGCGGTCGAGCGGGGCGCGAGCGGGCGCAACCTTGCCCGCGAATGGGGACCCTTGTTTGATTTGCTTGATGCGATTGCGGTGAGCCTTGGGGTGTGGTCGGCGCTGGCCCTGGCCGCCACGCTCGGGCGGCTGGCCTGGTTGCGTCGGCGCGACCTGGGGGTGATGCGGGTGGTTGGGTATGAATCCGCC
>JAGOCU010000050.1:3065-11044 GCA_017998555.1 Thermoflexales bacterium | reverse complement strand
TCGTGCTGGGCGCCGCCGCGGGGTAGCCGACGGCAATGCCGTCGGCTACCCCGCGGCCTTTCGGCGCAGCCCCAGCGCCAGCAGCGCCACACCCGCCAGCGCAACCAAACTCACCACGTTGGAGAAGTTGAACGACTGATCGGGCAGGCTGCCCTGCTTCAACTGGGCCACCTCACGCTCGAGCTGGCTGATGCGCTGGTCCTTCTCCTGCACGATCTGATACAACCCCTGCAGCGCGGCCAGTGACACGCCATCCGCGTCGATGGTGGTGATGTGTTTGTCGTCCTCGCCCACATTGAAGGCCGCGGCGAAGTCCTGGGCCATCGGGCCGATATGGCGGATCGCTTCGTCCTGGGTCTTGTAGTTCCAGGTGCTGATCGGGATGCGGGCCAACTTCTCCATGACCGCGCGGCCGTCGATGAGGGCGAAGTTGGCCTTGCTGTTCTTGTCGCTGAGGGCGCTCCAGGCATTGCCCCCCGCTGCCACCTGCACGCCGGCGGTATTCGCGCCGGAACCATTGATGCCGGTGACCAGATACACCCCGCCCGTCGCGCGGGCGGTGAAGGCATTGTTGAGACCGCAGGCGAAGTCAAAATCATTTGAATCTGCCCAGGCGAAGCAGCCATCGTTGTTGGCCTTGGCTCGCCGGCCGGCTGCGAAACTGAAGGCTCCCTGGGCGAGATTGCCATTGCCGCCCGGAACCATGGACGAGCCGCCGCTGGCGGTATTGCCAAATCCGCCGCTCACCGTGGCATCGAAGTTGCCGGCGGTGTTGGAGTTGCCGCCGCCCACGGTCCCGCCACCGAGCGTGACCTTGTTGTTGAGCCCGCCCCCGATGGTGGCGATGTTCAGATTGGAACCCAGCGTGGCGGTGATGGCATTCCCCTGTCCGCCGCCGATCACGCCATAGCCGCCGTCGGGGGAGACGCTGTTGCCGAAACCGCCGCCGATCGTAGATGCGGCGCCGTTGGCATTGTTGCCGCTGGTGCTGCCGCCGTTCCAGCCGCCGCCGCCGACCGTGGACCCGGCGCCGGCCGCGACGTTGTACTCGCCCCCGCTGACCGTGCCGCTGCGGCCCGAAACGGTGTTGAACCCGCCTCCGCCCATCGACGCCCACTCGCCGGTGGCCTGGTTGCCATGCCCGCCCGCGATCGTGGCCGCAAAGCCCGAGTTGGCGTTGAAGACGCCCCCGCCGATGGTGCCGTTGGCGATCAGTGTCCCGCCCGACAAGGTATTGCTATAGCCGCCGCCGATGGTGGCATTTTGGGTCGAGGCCACGTTGAGATCGCCCCCGCCAACGTAGGAAACATAGCCACTGGCGACGTTGTAGAAACCGCCGCCAATCGCGGCTGAACTGCCGGTGGCGTAGTTGCTCAGCCCGCCTGCGACGGTGGCGTAGTCCCCGACCGCTTTGCCGTCGATCCCGCCCGCAATCGTCGCGCCATAGCCATCGGCCTGGTTCGCCCGCCCGCCGCCGACAGAGCCAAAGGTGTTCAGCACTCGGTTCTCGTAGAAGAATGAGCCGCCGCCGGCAATCGTCGCGCCGTAGATCGTGGGGGTGAAATAGTTGCCAGAGTAACCGCCAGCGAGATTGGGGCTGCTCGCGTTCGGATAGATCCGCAGCGCGCCCGCGCCGTTCACCCCGATGGTCAGGGGCGTGTTGTCGGTCGTGCCCACAAAGCCGTTCCCGCCTGTGCCGCTGTTGCCGCCAAGCGCCCAGTTATTGAGCGCATACAGGGCGTAGGGCGCGGCAGTCAGGCGGGTGCGCGGGCTGAGCGGGGTGTAGCCCACCTCGGGCGGGCAGCGCACCGCGCTCTCCAGCCAGCGCGCCTCGCCGGCGAAAGGGCTCGCTCCGTAGTCGATCTGCACGGTAAATAGGCCGTTGGTGATAGGCTGCGTCGTGAACGTATTGCTGCCAAGAAAACCGCCGCCCGAGGCGGCATCCCACAGCGACAGGGATAGGTCGCAGGTGCCGTTGACAGGCTGCCCGTTCTTGACGAGGCGGCCCTGATAGGTGAAGCTGCTGCCGGCCACGACCTGGGCCGTTTGCGGCCCCTTGTCTTGCGCGGCGGCCGGGCCGATCAGCCCGAGACCGGAGATCGCCAGGATTGCGCCCAGCGTCAATGCGCGGGTCATCAATTTGTTTCGGCGGGTGGAGATCGACATGTGGTTTTCCTCCGATATTCGGGTGGGCGCCTGGAACCGGCGCATTGTTGCGCAAAGGGCGAACCGAGCTGGGCGCCCTGGTTCTGGCGTAGCGGGGGCGAAGGATGCTTGCGCGGAGGGGACCCAAAACTCAAACAGACGGCGCAGATGTGTGCGCCGTCTGTTTGGATTGGCCGGTGTTGTTAAGTACCGCTAACAGAACTTATTTTCCGAGACGATATCCCCCGGCGGAGCCGGGGGATATCGTCTCGGATATTGGTTCTGTTAGTGGCTTTTTGGGGTCAGGGAATTTCGCGTTTCAGTAGATTGTTCTCGATTGAGTACTTGCCGGGGCCGGTGAAGATCAGCGCCACACAGGTGAGTAGCAGCATGACTTCAACACGAACCGCGTTCCAGCCTCCGGGAAGCCCCAGGGCGAGAAAGCCCTGCGCGCCGCCCATCTTGCCGACAAAGATGGCGACCAGCATGTCGCCAATCAGGAGCAGGCTGAACAAGCGCGTGCCGATCCCCAGGATCAGACAAATGCCGCCGATGAGTTCGAGGAAGGTGATGAACGGACCCGCGATGCCGGGCAGCGGAATGCCCAACGTGGTGAAAAAGGGCACCGAGAAGTTGCCGAGTTTGCTCCAGCCGGCAAACAGGAAGGTGAGCCCGGCGCCAATGCGCAGCAGGACGGGGAATAGTTCCGAACGATTACCGAAAATTTTGGCGAGCATATAAGGTTGCCTCCGTGTAACAAATCAATAGAATTCAGGCGCAGGTTGAGCGCACCGGTTGCAGGC
Source organism: Thermoflexales bacterium (assembly GCA_017998555.1). Classification (GTDB taxonomy): domain Bacteria; phylum Chloroflexota; class Anaerolineae; order J036; family Brachytrichaceae; genus Brachythrix. The sequence continues at coordinate 8,096 of JAGOCU010000050.1, read as the reverse complement.
AATATCAGCGGCGCGGATGAGAGCATGCTGAGCGCGCCCGGAAGGCGCGAACACAGAGATGATGAGACGTTCTTAAATTCGGAGATGTTCAGACATAGCCGGTTGACGGCGGCCCTCATGTCAATCGTGACCGGCTGCGGCGCCCTGACGGCCGGGCTTGTGATGGCGGCCTCGTCCGCGCAGGCGACCCCCCTGGCCGATGTGGCCTATCCCGGCAGCCCGCCGTGCAACACCACGCTCCAGGCCTGCATCGATGGCGTGCCGCTGAATTCGCGGGTCGTGATTGCGCCCGGGCTCTACATCACCAGCGTGACCGTTAATCGAGCCGTCAGCGTAATGGGCGGCGGAAACGGGGCGCTGAGTGTCACCCTCCGCGCGCTCCCCGGACAACGGGTGATGACGGTCACCGGCTTTGGGCTTACGCGGACGACCGTGATCAGCGGGTTATCGCTCACCGGCGGGTCGACCTCCGGCACGGGCGGCGGCATCCTGATCGCATCCAGCGCCGAGCCGCTGTTGGCCCGGCTGGTGATTACCGGCAATGCGGCCGTGTTTGGGGGCGGCATTGGGGTCGACGCGGCCAAACTGAACCTGATCGACAGCCAGGTGCTCAGCAACAGCGCCAGCCTGTATGGCGGCGGGTTGTATTCGTTTGGCTCCGGCCCGGCTGACATCAGCGGCACGCTCATCGCCGCCAATCAATCCGCCAACTATGGCGGCGGCGCCTACATCAGTGAGCGCGCCCAGATCACCGCGACGGCTTTGATGAGCAACAACGCGGGGACTTTCGGCTCCTTTTACGGCGGGGGCGGCCTGTACGCCTACGCAAGCGCGCAACTGCGCGATACGCGAATCATCAGCAACAGCGCCTACGGCGATGGCGCGGGCGCTATCTTCGCGAACGGCGATAACGTGAGCCAGGTGACGATCATTGGCGGCAGTGTCGAGCGCAACACAAACCCGTTTGGGGCCGCGTACAGCGCCGGCGGGATCCTGCTCGCCGCCAACGCCACGATCAGCGGGACGCGTTTTCTGAGCAACGCCGCCCAGAGCCTCGGCGGCGCCATCCTGGCCCAACGATCGCTAACGTTGACCAACGTCGACGTGATCGGCAACAGCAGCGGCTCCGACGGCGGGGGCGTGTATGTGGATGGATTCGCCGGCTCCGTCGCGGCCAGGATTCAGGGTTCGCTGTTGGAGCGAAACACGTCCGGGCGCGACGGGGGCGGGGCGTGCCTGTGTGATGGGAATTCGATCGACCGGCTGTTCATGACCGATACGCGGGTGATGGCCAACACCGCGGTTGGCGATGGCGGTGGCGTGCTGGTCAAGAGCGCCGCCCCCGTCTCGCTGCTGCGCGGCGAGATCTGGGCCAACCGCACCTCGGCGGCGATTTCGTCGCAGGGCGGCGGGCTGTACGCCGCCGCGGGCGGGCGGATCGAGGACACCAGCGTCACGAGCAATACGAGCGGCGAGCGGGGCGCTGGCATCTATTCGGGCGCCGCCCTCACGCTGACAAACGCGAGCGTCATCAGCAACACCCTGCTGGGGGGCGGCGCGACGGTCGATGGCGCGGGCGTCTTTGTAAACGGCGCGCTGACCGCCCTGTATGGCAGCATCAGCGAGAACGTCATCCTCGGGACGAACGCCGGCAACGAGGGAGGCGGGGCCTATGTGCTCGGGTACGCCTCCATCGATTTCACGGATTTTGGGCGCAATCGGGTGATCAGCGGCACCGGGGGCGGGCTGTATCTGGCCCAGGGCGGGGTGATCACGAGCAGCTTCCTGTCCCGCAACTCCGCCCGAGCCGGCGCCGGCCTGTACGCCGCAGGCCCACTCCGGCTGACCGGCGCGGCGCTGGCCTACAACACCGCCCGGGAGCAGGGCGGCGGGGCATACGCGTCTTCAACCGTTGTGCTGAGCCAGACCGAGTTCTACAGCAACAGCGCCGTCGTCGGCGGCGGGCTGTATGCCGCGGGTATGGTCGTTGGCGATGGGGCATCCTTCACCCTCAACCGCGCGAGCGATGCCGGAGGCTTTGGGGGTGGCCTGATGGCGGGCCAAAACGCGGCCCTGAACAGCAGCTGGATCGACCAGAACGGCGCCTACCAGGGCGGCGGCGTGTACGTGGCCGGGACACTCTGGCTGACCCATGCGACCGTCCTCAGCAACACCGCGGTCGCGTTCGGGGGCGGCGTGATGTCGCAAATGGCCGCCACCCTCGACGCGAGCCTGTTCGCCGCCAATACGTCCGGCTCGGGCGGCGGGGCGGTGGCCGGCGGACGGGCGCTGACGGTGACGGCATCCCAGTTCTACGCCAACCGTTCGGGCCGGGGTGGCGCGCTGATGGGCGCGACGGAGTGGGCCAGCGGCACCCTCTACGCGCTGAACTCGGCCTTTGGCGACAACATCGCCACGGTCGCGGGCGCCAGTGTGTATGTGAGCGCCACCCGTCCGGCCACAATCCTGCACGCCAGCATCGCCGGGAGCGTCGCCATCACCCGCGAGGCCATCGTGTTTGCCCGGGGCGGGGGCCGGGTGGATGCCAGCATCATCGCCAGCCACACGGTCGCCATCAGCAGCGCCGGCGCGCTGGTGGACGCTGGCGCAAACTTGTACTGGCGCAACGGCGCGCTGGTCCAGGGCAACGTGACCGACCCCATTTTCTCGGGCGGAATCGCGGGTGACCCGCGCTTTATCAATCCCGCCCAACGCAACTACCGGCTGGGCTGCGGATCCGCCGGCTTTGATGGCGCGTATTTGACAATCCCCATCCCGACGGATTTTGAAGGCGATGCCCGGCCGATCGGACGCGGAACCGATTACGGTTTCGATGAGGCGCCCGCCTGCCTGCCCGCGCTGAACGTTTCAGATGGCGTTGCGCTGGAAGGCGACACGGGCCTGCGCAGTATGGTGTTCACCCTGACCTTGAGTTACTCCAGCGGCATGACGGTCGCGCTGGAGTACCGTACGGCAGGCCAGAGCGCCACCTGGGGGGTCGACTACATCGATCCAAATTACATCGCGCTTTTCGACACGAGCCCGCTCGAGGTGCCGCTCGGCATCGTCACCTGGCCGTTCACCATCGGCGTGATCGGCGACACGGCGATCGAGGGCAACGAAACCTTCACCCTGGCGATCTCCTCTGTCAGTCCGGGCGCGGTGATCGGCGATGGCGGCGCCTTTGGCGTGATCATCGACAACGATGGCGGCCGGGCGATGCTGCCGCGTGTGCTGCGGTAACGCGCCTGACAGAACCTGTCTAGAGTTCTTGGCGCGGGCATAATCGAAACATGGCCACATACTGCGACTACGTTCGAAACCTGCCGCCTGACAACGTCCATCGCCGCTATCACGACCAGGATTACGGCTTCCCCATTCACGACGACGCCGGTCTGTTCGAGCGGTTGATCCTGGAGATCAACCAGGCTGGGCTGTCGTGGGAGACCATTCTCAAGAAGGCCGACAACTTTCGGCGGGCCTATGACAACTTCGATATCGCGACGGTGGCCGCTTACGGCGAGCCTGAGCGCGCCCGTTTGCTGGCCGACGCCGGCATCATCCGCAACCGGCTCAAGGTCAACGCCGCGATCGAGAACGCCCGGCGCATCATGGCGCTTCAGGCCGTTGACGGCTCGTTTCGGGGCTGGCTCGACGCCCGTCACGGCGATCTGGGAAACGACCGAGAGGCCTGGACAAAGCTGTTCAAGAAGACCTTTGTCTTCACCGGCGGCGAGATCGTCAACGAGTTTCTGGTCAGCTCGGGCTATCTGCCCGGCGCGCACACCGAGGATTGCCCCGCCTTCGCCCGGGCCGCCAAACTCAGACCGGCCTGGATGCCGCGCTGAAAGAATTCCGGGATGATATTGCCGGCTTCGCCGGCAATATCATCCCGGAATTCAGTGTTTTGAAGCACAATAGGCCACTCGCATGCAATTGGGCATCGCGAGAAAATGTGGAGAAAGCGATATGGCAATACCGAAGATCGATTACCCGGCCGTGCTGACACGCGCCGCCTGGGACAAGAACAAGGGACTCGCCGCGAAACTCGCGGTGGGCAAGACCGACGTCGGCGCGTATCTGCTGGCGGTTGAGGTTGCCTTCAAATCCGGGGGACTGGCCGATGTCAGCGAGTTCGCCGGGCTTGACCCCATTGAATACAAAGCGTACGAGACGGAACTCATCAAGAAGCTGACCAAAGGCGCCAAGGCGGTCGGCACGGCGCTCGCCAACCTGAAGGTCGTCGCGACCGCCGCGCATACCGCCTTCGGCGCCAGCAAGATCGTCCCCAAATCGTCAACGGCGTATGTCAAGAGCATCCTCGATCAGATTGATCCCTTCAAGAATCTGGTTGCGCAATACCCCGCCGTCCTGGCTCCGGCCCTGCTGAAGGCCTACCGGACAAAGCTGCGGGCCAGTTCGGCCTATATCGCCCTCGTGGCATCCGCCAAGTCCGCCAGCGACCTCACCTTGAAGATCGTGAACATGGTCAAACAGGTCGAGGCAAATCCGACCACGGCCAATGTGAACGACGTCTTCGGCGAGGATGGCCCGCATCGGATGCTGACGACCACCTTCAAGACCTGGGATCAGCTCGCCAAAGCCAAACTCCCGACACTCGCCGCAAAACATTGGGCCGGCACGGCCATGATCGACCTGTTCAAGCTGCCCCATCTCGAGGATATTGGCAACGAGGCCAATGGAGATGCCTCCACGAAGCTTGCGGCCCTGGTGCAGACCGGCCAGGACGAGAAGCGCGTGGTGCGCAAGTTCTGTCTCGAATACAGTGGATCGGTCTTGAAGGCGGGCCCCTTCCTGAAGGCGATGATCGCGCTTGGGGCGGAATTGGAGAAGGCCTAAGTCAGTTACCAAATGTTCCTGACACCCGGACCTCTCACGCGGAGGACGCGGTTTCGTGGCGAGATCACTATCCCGCGCAAAGCGGGGGGCGGGTGATCTCGCCAGAACGGATTGCCCAGGCGCGCGTCACGCGGCAGCACTGCGTTGGGCGATAATGCCCATGCCGCATGA
>JAGOCU010000050.1:0-2965 GCA_017998555.1 Thermoflexales bacterium | reverse complement strand
GACGCGGTTTCGTGGCGAGATCACTATCCCGCGCAAAGCGGGGGGCGGGTGATCTCGCCAGAACGGATTGCCCAGGCGCGCGTCACGCGGCAGCACTGCGTTGGGCGATAATGCCCATGCCGCATGACCGATCTCCAACGCAACACCTTTGACGCCGCGCTGCAGGATGGCGAGGCGTCCCTCCGGAATGGCGAGCCGCGCCTGACCGTCGCGCGCTGTTCTGAAGTGCTGGCGTCCTACCCCGATTCGGTCCGGGCCCTGCGCCTGCGCGGGCGGGCCTTTGACGCGCTGTCCAATTTCCAGCGCGCCGCCGCCGACTATCTGCGCGTGCTCGATATCGCCCCGCTCGATATCGAGAGCATGGTCAGCCTGGCCCTGTGCCAGCAGGACCTGCGCAAGGGCGCTGATGCCTTGACGATGGCGCGCCAGGCGCTCGAGCACGAGCCGATGAACGATGACGCGTTGCGGCTGTTGCGCGAAAGCGGCGAGGAGGCTCCCGACCGGGGCCGGCTGGCGATGCTGCGCCAGAAATTCGACGCCGGCGCGGTCCGCAAGGTGATCGTCGAGATGCGCCGGCTGGTCGAGGCGCTGCCAGACCGGCCGGATGTCCAGACGCTGCTGGCCGAGATGCACTTTCGCAGTGGCGCGCCGATCGCGGCGGCCGAAGCCTGCCAGCGCCTGCTCGACGATCAGCCCGATTGCCTGCCCGCCCACGCGCTTCTCGCGCTGGTCTGGCAAAAGGCGGGCGCCGACGTTTTGGCGGCGGCGCACCTGCGCGAGGTCGAGCGGCTCGATCCCGACTTCCGCGAGATCGCGCTTTGGCTCAAGGCCGACGCGCCGGCCGCTCCGCGGGATGCGCCGGCCTGGCTGGAGACGCAGGCCGCCACGACTGCTCAGGAGCCCGACGAGGCCGAGCATGCCGCGTATGTCGACAGCCTGATCGCGCCCGCGCCGCTGCCCGCCCCCGAGAAACTTGTTTTTCAGCGGGCGGAGGATGACGACGCGGCCGAAATCGTCTCGACCGAACCCCTGGCCTGGGAGAGCGCGGCGGGGGAGGCATCCGACGAGGCGAACGAGCCTGACGAGCCGCTGCCCGACTGGCTGCGCGATTTGCGCGAAATGCGGCCCGAGGGCGAGACCGCCGACGCCGAGCCCTTCGATGTCGAGCCGCCCCCGTATTCGATCGAGCGCGCGCTGGGCGGCGGAATAGAGGCGATCGGCGAAGGCGAAGGCGAGCCCGGAGTCACGCTGGAGGCCTCAGCCGATGCCGCGGCGGTTCCGCCCGATCTGCCCGCCCCGCCCAGGCCGCGCAAGGGGCGCAAGCCCAGGGCGGCTGTCCGCGCTGCCGCCGAACAGAATGCGATCGAAGCGAGCCCGCCCCAGGCCGCGGCAGACGATGTGCTTCCCGCGTTGGGCGAGATGGCGCCGGCAGCGGCCCCGCCCGAGCCCGAGACGTTCACAGCCGAGCCGGAAGCGGCGCCACCCGAGCCACCGCCGGCGCCGGAACCCGTCGTCGCATCTGAGCCTGAAGCCGTGCCACTTGAGGGCGAGGATGACGCGCTGGAAATCCCCGCTGTCGTGACCGCCCCCGCGCACGGCGAGATCGCGCCGCTGGAGTGGGTGCCGGCCGGGGATGCGCCGCCGCCCACGGCCACACCAGCCGCCCCGCCAAAACGCCCAACGCCCAAACGCAGCATGCCGCTCCCGACCCCGCCCAAGGGCAAGCCCGCGCCGGCGCCCGAGCCGCCCGAGCCCGTGGCGGTTGCCCCGGCCGAGCCGGAGCCCGAACCCGTCGCCGCGCCGAAACGCGCCAAAAAAGACAAGAAGGGCAAGGGAAAGGGCAAAGGCAAGACCAGGAAGGATGTCGTCGAGCTGGATGACGATGGGCTGCTGGAACTGGCCCGCATCTCGGTCGTCGAGCAGGACTTCGACCGGGCCGAGCGCTATTTTGCGGATTTCATCACCCGCGGGCGGCGGGTGGACCGGGCCCTGGCCGATCTCGAGGAAATCACCCAGACCCGCCCGCAGCTCTGGCGCTATTTCGAATTGCTGGGCAAGCTGCACACCCGCAAAGGGCGGGTGTCCGAAGCCTTGGCCGCCTACCAGCGCGGGCTCGAGCGGATGCGCTAGGCATCCAGATGGGACAGGCGTAGAGACGCGCCGCGGCGCGTCTCTACAGGCGGGTGCTTAACTTCTCGAAATGCTCCTGATGATGGTCATACGTCCCCAGGAGGAAGACCGCGATGGCATGTCCATTCAGCCAGGCATAACGGCCTGAATCCAGCATGTCCCGCTCGGAGATCCTTTCGGCCGCATCCAGCACGCGAAGAAAGCAGTCCCGCCAGTTTTGATGGACCGTTGACCAGGGCAGGTCCCGGTTGGTCTCGTAAATCCAGGTGTTGATCCGCTCGGTGCCTTCCTCCGATTCGTCATTCGGATCGAAGGGCCAGGCCGGGAACTCCGGCTCGCGGTCGAGCCGAGCCGCTTCCACCCGGGCGAGGGTGCGCTGTTGCCAGGCCCACAAGTGGGCGAGTTCGTCCTTGATCGACCAGTCCGATGGCACGGCGCGGGCGACGATTGCGGCTTCGCCAAGCCGGGCAAGCGTCGCCTCCCATGCCTCAAGCTGCTCGCGCAGCGCGGCCAGGATGTGGCTTTTCATGTTCATGGCACTACTCCTTTGGGAACCATGCGCTCGCTTGACGCGTAGACGCTACTGTGGAAGAACTTCGATCCGAGCCGGGGAGACCTCGACTGTCAGTTGTTTTGGATGATTGCGGTATATCCAATTGGCATCCCCTTCAAGACCTGAACTGGAGAACTGCCTCAGGACCTGATCTCCCGAAAACCGCATCACGAGATCAGCGCTGACCTCGTCCACATCGATCGATTCGAGCTTTGCGGTGTCCAGTTGATGAATGATGTTGCACCTGCGCGTCCACTCGGCTTCGCGTTCCTTTTCTGGATC
>JAGOCU010000393.1 GCA_017998555.1 Thermoflexales bacterium | reverse complement strand
GCTGGCAACCTGTATGTGCCCGACATCTACAACAATCGCGTCGTGGGGTACCGAAATCCGTTCGCCGGCGGCGCGCCGGACACGCGGGCGGCCATGGTCTGGGGCCAGGACGATGCGAATGCCAACGACGTGAACCGGGGCATGGGACCGGACCGGCGCGACGCGCGTTCGCTCTTCCTGAGCATGGACACCCGGGCCTACGCCTCGGCCCGCGGCGTGTGCATCGACCCGGTCGGCAATTTGTGGGTGGCCGACACGCTCAACCATCGCGTGTTGCGTTTCCCGCGCGGGTCGCCAACCGCCGATCTCGTCCTCGGCCAGCCCAACTTCACCGATGCCGAAGCGGCCGCCCCCGACGTGCGCAAGGCCGAACCCCATCGCATGCGGGCGCCCTCGAGCGTGCGGGTCGACGCCACCGGCACCGTCTACGTCATCGACGAACACGAAGGTTTCTTCGGCCGGCTGATGATCTTCAGGGGTCCGCTTCGGAATGGCATGCCGGCGAAGGTGGTCTTTCCCCGTCAGACCCTCGCCGGCGACTACGCTGGCGGGTTCACCTGGGCCTACCCGACCGGACTGGCCCTCAACCCAATCAAGACCGACGACTTCACCGATGAGACCCGGACCCGCCGGTATCGCGAGGGCACGGTCTGGGTTCATGACTGCAGCGCGGGCGGGCATCGAACCCTCCTGCTCGACGACGAGGGCAACATCCTGACCGCGGTCGGCACGGTGGATACGACCAGCGCGGGCTGCAGCGACAGCGCCTACTCGCGAAGCGGTTTCCAGCGCGAAATGGATTTCAACCTGACCTGGCCGGGTGGCTCGATCGGCTTTGATCGCGAGAACCGGATCTACCTGGCGGATGGATCATTCCACCGCGTCTCCCGCTTTCAACTGCCCTGGCGCGCGCGCGCGACCGAGCGCGGCCAGGGGCTTCCAAGGGATGATGGCGGCAAGTTCCCCGGCATTCGCCCCAATGGCATCGGCCCGGCGCACCTGCAGGCGGACGGGGTGGGCCTGGTGGTCGCGGGCGGCCAGCTTATCGTGCGCGATCTTCAGCGCTACCTGGTATGGGAGAACTACCTGAGCAAGCCCGACGGCGCGCCCGCCGATCTCTTTGTCGGACAGCGCGACGGAAACACCACCCGCGAGCGCAACAACATCATGAGCCGCTCGATGCATGCGGTCGATCGCGCCAATCGGATGTGGGCGACCGCCGAGCACGGCCGGCTCATGGTCTATCAGCTCCCGCTGACCCAGGCCAGCCAGCCCCTGCGCACGCTCATTCCGTTGTACTGGGCCGACAGGCCGGACGAGGAGGTGCCGTACTTCTGCGGCATTGCCGTCGCCGCCGATACGGTTCGCAACCACCTCTGGCTGTATGACCCGCAGCGCCATCGCCTGCTGCGGGTGCGCAACCCCGACGATTGGGCGGGCAAGCTCTACGTTGATGCCGTGCTCGGCCAGGCCGACAAGGCCGGCAGCGGCCTCAATCGCGGCCTGCCCCGGCCGGGCGCGGCGAGTTTTGGCGACGTCAACTGCGTCAAGTTCGACCGGCGCGGCAATATGTTCGTGGTCGACAACACCTACGAGGGGCATCCGAACGGGCGCATCATCGCCTTTCTGTCCGAGGATCTGGCCGCCATCAACACGATGTTCCCGCCCACCCAGGCGAAGCGCGTCTATGTCGTGAAGGGATTCGAGGAAACCGCAATCCTGGCCCTGCACGCGCCGCATGATCACCCGCACTCACCGGTCAGCGTGGCCTTCAACTCGCGAAACGAAATGGTGGTCGGCAATGACGGTTATTACCGAGAAGCCCGCCCGCGCCCGATCCGCCAGCTCTTTCTGTACCGCCGGCCGCTCGAGAAAGCCACCCCGGATGCGATGATCGAACTTCCGCTCGGCGCGCCCGGGGAGATGGCCTTTGACGATCATGACAATCTGATCGTGCAGGACCACACCTGGAACAAGGTCTGGGTGCTCAACTTCGATCGCGACCCGAGCTGGCTGCGGGCCCTGCCCGGCTGATGACAATCCCGCCGAAAGCAGAATCCCCCGCCCCGGCGTATGCCAGGGCGGGGGATTCTGCTTTCGGAAAGGCTAACCCTTCAGCGAATTACTTGATCTCGAACTTCTCGGCCAGCATCGGGACGTACTTGTTTTCCGCCACGCTGTAGAAGAACAACGGGGTGTGAATCCAGGGATTGTTGACCGAACCCAGCCCGATGGGAATGTTGTCCGCTACAAACGTGTTGTAGTGACCCTTTGGCGGCGCGGTGTACGGATAGCTCGTCGCGAACACCTTCTTGGTGTTCGTCGCCGACGGCTTGAGGATGCCCTCGAGCAGCATCCAGGTCGCGGGCGCGTCATTCTGGTTGTTCTGATAGATCGGGTCGGTGAACGGCAACCAGCCCGTTACGCGCGTCTTCGTGTCGATCGGGTCATTGGCGTAGCGCTCCCAAAGCGTCAACACCGGAACCTGCTCGTTGAAGATCTGGGCCACGGTCACGACCGAGGGCTTCTGCGCCTCGGGGTCGAAGCCATCTCCCATCTTGTCAACCAGGTCCTTGATGTTCACTTCTTTGCCATCGGCGGTCTTCTGCACCCATGGCCAGTTCATCCCGCGCGAGCCCGCGGGGTTGGTCGGGTTGTTCTTCCCGCCGATACCGTCGCGGATGTTGTAGTCGAAGGAGCTGAACGGATGCGGGAACCCAAAGCGGAAGCCCAGGTCCATTGAGATCTGGAAATCGCCCTTGGCCGCAATCGTGTTGCGCTCGGCAGACGGATAACCGCGCACGGTGATCTTGACGCCGAACTTCTTGAGTTGGAGGGCGACGTTCTCCGCCGAGTTGAAGAAGTCGATGAAGTCCTGCGGGACGATCATCTCGTACTCCATCTTCTTGCCCTTGTCGTCGACCCAGATGCCATCGGCGCCCTTGGTGAAGTTCAGGCCCTTGAGCAGCGCCTCGGCCTTGGCCTGGTCGTAG
>JAGOCU010000049.1:6309-11061 GCA_017998555.1 Thermoflexales bacterium | reverse complement strand
GTTCCGGTGTCGATTGCGGGGCTGGCCGCCTTCAAGTCATGCGACCAGGTCGTTCCGCCATAATCGCCCAGATCCTTGAGCAGAGGATCGACGAATCGAATGTCAGTCGGGCCAAAGGCCGTCGTGCAGCCCGTGTCATCCTGAACCAGATTGTGGCCATCGCTGTTGAAGACGCCATCGCAATCCGGGCGCACGGTCCCGCCCGAAAGATCGAGATTGGCGCTCAGAATGTTGTTTTCCATCACAAAAGATGTGCCGTTCAGCAGATTGCCTCCGGAATACCCGCCGCCGTCGCCGGAGTTATTGCTGTCCGCGTCGGCGATGTTGTAGGCGATGGTGTTGGAGTTGAGCGTGGCGGTGATCCGGGAAGCCGCGTGGATTCCGCCCCCGTCTGTGTCGGCGGCGTTGCCGCTGACTGTGCTGTTGGTCATCGCCAGGACGGTGTCGCTGCTCAGATAAATGCCGCCGCCGGATCCTGTGCTGGTGTTCGAGTAGATGGCACTCAAGCGGATAACGGTCAGGCCGCTGTTGACACTCGCAATTCCGCCACCGAGCCCGTTGCCTGGCTCCACCGCGGCGTTTCCCTGGACCGTTGCGCGGCGCAGGGTGAGGTTTCCCCCGCTGTTCAACACGCCGCCGCCATTGACCCCGGCCTCGTTGTTGCGGAGGGTGGAATCGGCGACGAGCAAGGTCGCGTCAGTGAACAGGGCGCCGCCGCCCGGCGTGCCAAAGGTGACCAGTCCGGTCTGGCTGGTTCTGTCTTTGCCGTTCTGCCGCAGGCTGCTGTTTTGGACCGTGGTGTCTCCGCCGGCGGCGACGGCGCCGCCGCGATACGAGGCGGTGTTGGACACAAACGTGGAGGCGTCGATAAACGCCGTCGCGCCCGGGTCGACATGGATCGCGCCTCCGCTGCGCTCGGCCATATTGCGCCGGAACACGCTGTTGGTCGCCGTGATCGCGCCGGCCGAGAAAATGGCGCCTCCGTTGCCCTTGAGCAGGGCTCCATACGCCCAGACCTCGTTGTCATCGAAGACCATGTCATCGATGCGGGCCGTTGCATTCGCGGAGACATACAGCGCGCCCCCGTCCGAGTCGACATCGTCCGCCCGGGTGAGGAGGTTATCCCGGAAGGCGCCTCCGCTCAGGCTGGCGACAGCGCCATTGCTGAGATAGATGCCCCCGCCAAAGCGTGGCTGGGGAAATGCGCTGTTGATGTGGTTGGCATTGACTTCAGAGCCCGTCAGCGTGACCACGCTGTTCGCGGCGACATACACGCCCCCGCCTTTGCCTGTCGCGCCGCCCAGGAGAGAGAGGTAACCGCTGAGGATGTCGGTCCCGCTCAGGGTGAGATCGCTGGAGGCGCCTATCCACAGCACGCCTCCCTCGGCTGACGTTGCGCCCTGCGCGCCGCTTTGCTGCAGCGTGCTGTCGGCAATCGTGACCACGCTGTTGCGCTCTATCCGCGCGGTCCCGCCACTGCCTGGGCCGTTGGACGCGATGGCGAGGTTGCTGTTGAAGGCGCTCGACGCGAGTGTGAGCCGGCTGTTTCGCCCGAGCATGATGGCGCCGCCATGGCTCTCGCCGGCTGTGAGCGACGAGACCGCGCTGTTGACGTCAACGACGCTGCCGCTGATCGTAATCGCGCTCGACGGGCCGGCGTAGATGGCGCCGCCTTCGCCGCCCTCCGGCGCGTTGGCCTCGTTGTTGATCAGGCTGCTGGCGTCGATCGTTACCGACCCGGATTGCAGGTAGATCCCGCCGCCGTAAGCCTGGGTCACCGCGGCCGAATAGTCCAGCGCGGTATTGGTGATGAGGACGCTCCCGGCGCTGAGGGCGACCCGGCTCGCCGCGTAGATCGCGCCGCCGCGGCCATTTGAGAAGCTGTTTTGGATCGTTGTGCTGATCAGGCTGACCGCGGTCGCGCTGATGGCGCCGCCGAAGCCGCCCTCGGCGCCATTCGAGCCAAAGGTCGAGTTTGTGGCCGTGACCCACCCGTTGGTGAAGATCGCGCCGCCGCTCCCGCCGCTGCGGCCATTGCGCACGTCCACTCCGGACAAGACGATGCCGCCCTGGGCCAGGATGATGGCGCCGTCACCGGGTGTCTTGCCCCACTCGATATTCAAGTCGGTGAGCGTGACCACGGTCGACGCGCCGGTGGCGGTGATGACGCGGTCGGTCCAAATCCCGCTGCGGGGCTGCCAGAATGAGCCTCCGATCAGATAGTTGCCATCGATGGTCACGCTGCGGGTGATCGTCACGCTTTCATTGATGATGGACGTTCGTATGCGGACAAGGTCGCAGCTCGGATCGGACAGCGCGGCCTGCATCGTGGCGTAGGTCGTCGGCACATCACAGGTTGCAGCAGGGCGATAGGGCGCAGTTGGCGCGGTCTCCTGAGCGGGGATCTCGCGAGCGGCGGCGGGGCCAACGGCCAGGGCGAGCATGGCCAGCGAGGCCAGAGCGGCGATGGCTCGGATATGTGTTGGTGTTGCTGCCATGGCATTACTCCGATGATGCGTCAGACAATAGCGGGCGATTATCGCCGGGTTTGCCGGATTCCGCGGGTTCGGGCAGCAATTGCGGCGCCGTATCCCGCAGAGCGACGGCGCATGGCCGCGCGCCGCGGACGCGGGCACAATGCATTCATCATGAACAAGTCGACCTACCCCCATCCGCTACGGTCCCGCATTCGTGCCGGCGAACTCGTCCTTGGCAGTGTCCTGAGTGCTCCGTATGCCAGTGTCGCCGCCCAAACATGCGGCACGGGCATCGACTTTCTATGGATCGACACCGAGCATCAGCCGTACGGCGCGGAAGCCATGGACTTGATCCCGGGGCTTGCGCGGATGCGCGGCGTCGCGCCGATGATCCGGGTGGCCTGGAATGACCCGCATTTGATCAAGAAGGCCTACGACAGCGGGGCCGTGGCCGTCATGGTGCCGCAGATCTCGAACGCCGAGGAGGCCGCCCGGGCGGTGCAGTACGCCCGTTATCCGCCCCTGGGCCAGCGCGGCGTGTCGCCGAACTGGCCCTCGATCACCGGCGACGATTGGGGGAATGTCATCCGAACCGCCAACGAGGAGACGGTTCTGGTGCTGCAGATCGAGAGCGAGGAAGCCTATCGCAACATCGACGCGATCGCCCGCGTGCCGGGCATTGACGTGTTGTTCGCCGGGCCGATGGACATTTCGGCCAGCCTCGGCATCGTCACCCAGGTCCAGGACCCGCGGGTGCAGGATATCCTGCGCGACATCCCGCGCCGCTTGCAGGGCACCGGCATCGCGACGGGGACCACCCTCGTTGACGTGGCCGAGTTGCAGCAGAAGATGAGCTGGGGGTATCGTTTCCTGAATGTGGGCAGCCCGCTCGGCTACGGGCTTGGCGTGCTGCAGAGCCATTTGGGCGCGCTGCGCGCGACGCCGCTCGCGTAGAAGTGTTTCGCGGCACATCCGGCGGGATCACACCCCCGCGCGAAGCGCGGGGGTGTGATCCCGCCATTGTTTTGGGTGAGGTCTAGGCGGATACCGGCGCCTGCGACAGCGCGCGCGCGCGCAGGAAGAGCATCAAGCCGATTGCCACGCATACGGCGGCGGCCGGGAAGATCGCATACAGGCTGATCCCGGTGATCAGGCTGCCAAGGGCCGGCCCGACGAACGACCCGAAATTGAGCGGGAGATAGGCGAACGCCATGATCCGCCCGCGCGCATCATCGTCGACAACGTTGGACACGATGTTGAAGGCCAGCGACGAGACCGATGACATGACCCCGTTCAGGATCGCCCAGAGCGGCATAAACGCGCCCAAATCGCGCACAAAGGTCAGCCCGACCCAGAGACAGATCACGACGGCCACGACGGTCAGCAGCGCGCGCCAGTATCCGACCTTGTCAGCGGTCGAGCCGATCAGCGGCCCGAGCAACAGCGTGCCCAGCCCGCCCACCGCCATCACGATGCCGACGGTCGTGCCCGGATCGGGTCCGGTGTGCATCGAGGTCACCACCAGTGGCGCGTAGGTGTAGACCAGCATCCAGCCGGTGCCCACCGCGAACTGGGCGATGAAGAGGATCAGCAACGCCGGTGAGCGGGTGATGATGCGGATCGACTCGAACGTCATGACCAGGATCGGCCGGCTGGTCCGCTTGCGGGGCGTCTCGCGATACGCCACGAGCAGGGCGATGACGACGCCGAAGAGCAGCACGCCGATCCCCGCCAGGAGGGTGTTGAAGCCAAAGCGGTCGACGATCGGGCCACCGGCCAGCGCGCCGGTGAAGGAGCCGACCGAGAGCGAGCTGTTGATGACGGCGAAGGCGAAGCCCAGCCGGCCGGCCGGCGCGCGCTCGGCCATCGTGGCCAGCATCAGGGCGGTATCGCCGTTGGCGAAGCCGAGCAGGGCCCGGCCGGCGGCAAAGACCCATACGTTGGGCGCGGCCAGCATCACAACGGTCGCGACCAGGTGGATGACGAACGAGCGCACGATGACGAACTTGCGCGAGAAGCGGTCGGCCAGCGTGCCCCAGATCGGGACCAGCGGGATGCCGACCAGCGACGCGAACGAGGTAATGGCGCCCACCCAGGGCTGCACGTCGGCCCGGGCGATGCCCAACTCAGGCAGGTGCAGCGGGATGAAGGCCGACAGCGATCCGTAGAAAACGGCTTCGATCAGGCTGACGACGGTGAAGAGGATGAGCAGTCGCGCCCAGACGGATTTCACGAGGCGTGCAGTCTATCAGGGGGTCGGTTTTATCCGCAGATT
>JAGOCU010000049.1:4637-6209 GCA_017998555.1 Thermoflexales bacterium | reverse complement strand
GCGATCGCCCGCACGATCAGGCGGTGCTCGGCGGCGTGCATCCGAGCCGCGAACGTCTCAAGGGTATCGCCCGCCGCGATCGGGACCGCCTCGGTGTCAATCACCTCGCCGGCATCGACCTCGGCGATGACCCGGTGGACCATGCACCCGGTCGGGACCGGCTCACCGCGCTGGGCGGCTTCGAAGGTGCCGCGCAGGCTATCCTTGCCCGCCAATACCCCGGGCAGGGCCGGATGCAGGTTGATGATCTTGCCCGGGAAGCGATCCAGAAACGCCGGGCTCAAGATGCGCATCCAACCCGCGCAGACGATCAAATCGGGGGCCTGCGGGAGGATGGCTTCGGCCAATCCCGCGTCGTAGTCCTCGCGAGTCTTGCCGGCCTCGGTGAATGGTCGGATCGGAAAGAGCAGGTTCGGCACGCCGGCCTGCGCGGCGCGCTCCAGGCCGTAGGCCGAGGCGCGATCCGACACCACCAGGACGACGTCCACGGCGGGCAAAGCCCCGTTTCGGGTGGCGTCCAGGATGGCCTGCAGATTGCTGCCGGAACCCGAAAGCAGTACGACGATTCGGAAGCGAGGCCGGCTCATCCTCCCTCGAGGACGACGGCCGGGCCGGCCCGTCGTGCGATCGCGCCCACGCATGCGCCTTCACCGAGCGCGGCGAGGGCGCGGGCCGCGTCCGCCTGCGCCACGACCACGCACAGCCCGATCCCCATGTTGAAGGCCCGATAAAGGTCATCTCGCGCGACATTCCCCAGGCGCTGACGGATCAAAGCGAAGATCGGCGGCACGGGCCAGGCGCCGACCTGGAATACCGCCGCCAAACCTTGGGGCAGGATGCGCGGCACGTTCTCAAGCAGCCCGCCGCCGGTGATGTGGGCGATGCCATGCGGGTCGATGCCAGCGGCGCCCAGCTTTCTGAACTGTGACAGATATGAGCGGTGCACGGCGAGCAGGGCATCGCCGATGCTTGCGCCAAGGTCTGCGCGATGGACCCGCCAATCCAGGTCCGCCAAGGCCCGCCGGGCCAGCGAGTAGCCGTTGGTGTGCAGGCCATTCGAGGGCAAGCCCAGGATGACGTCCCCGACAGCAATGCGCGCTCCATCGATCGCGCGTGTTCGCTCCACCACGCCGACGATTGTCCCGGCCACGTCCATCTCGCCGTCGACATACACGCCGGGCATCTCGGCGGTCTCGCCACCCAGCAGCGCCAGGCCGTTGTCGCGACAAGCCACAGCCATGCCGGTCACGACCGTGGCGGCCTGCGCGGCATCCAACTTCGACGCCGCGATGTAGTCCATGAAGAACAGCGGTTGGGCGCCCTGAGCGAGAATGTCGTTGACGCAATGATTGACCAGATCCTGGCCGATGCTATCCCAACGGCCCAGCGCGGCGGCCACCTTGGTCTTGGTGCCGACCCCATCCGTGCTGGCAACCAGCACCGGCGCGGCCATTGTCTTCAGCGCCGACGCGTCAAACATCCCGCCAAACGCGCCGATGCCTGCCAGCACCCGCGCGTCATGGGTGCTGCGCACGGCGTCCTTCATCAGTTCAACGGCCCGGTTGCCCTCGC
>JAGOCU010000049.1:0-4537 GCA_017998555.1 Thermoflexales bacterium | reverse complement strand
ATAGGCGCGGGCCAGCGCCTCGCTCAGGTCCGCCCCCGTCGCGGTGACATTGAGCACACGTCCGCCGCGGGTGACGACGTTTTCCTTGAACATGCCCGTTCCGGCGTGGAAGACCGTGACGCCCGCGGGCATGCCGGCCAGACCATGGATGGGCAGGCCCTGCTCATACGGGCCGGGATACCCGCCCGAGGCCAGCACCACGGTCGCGGCGGCGCCCGGGCGCCAGGCCACCTCGAGGGGGCCCAGGCGTTCGTCGATGCAGGCCGACAGCACGTCGAGCAGATCGGTCTCGAGCAGCGGCAGGATGACCTGGGTTTCGGGGTCGCCAAAGCGGCAATTGAACTCAAGGACCGAGAGATGCTCGGTCCTGCCGCTGGCGGACGGGAGCAACATCAACCCGGCGTACAACACACCGACGTAAGGCGTTCCCTGGGCGCGCATGGCCTCAAGGATGGGCTCAAACACCAATCGTTGCGCGTCGCGAAGCAGCGCCGGCGACATGTCGGGGGCGGGCGCATAGGCGCCCATCCCGCCCGTATTCGGGCCCGTGTCGCCATCCCCGATCCGTTTGTGATCGCGCGCGGGCGGCATCAGCACGGCCCGCGCGCCATCGCAAAAGGCCAGCAGGGAGACCTCGCGCCCGCTCAGGCGCTCCTCGATGATGACATGCGCGCCAGCGGCCCCGAATTCGCGCGCAAGCATGATCCGGCGCAGTGCCGCCTCGGCGGCCTCCGCGTCGTCGCACACAAACACGCCTTTGCCCGCGGCCAGACCGTCGGCCTTGACCACGCAGGCGGGCGCCGACGCAAAGGGCAGGGCTCGCGCAAATCGCAGGGCTTGATCAAAAGCATCGAAGACCGCGAAATTGGCGGTCGGCACGCCGCTCGCCCGCATGATCGACTTGGAGAAGAGCTTGGAGGCCTCGAGCTGGGCCGCCGCGCGCCGCGGCCCAAACACGCGCAGGCCCGCGCCGAGAAAGACGTCGACGATCCCGGCGGCCAGCGGCGCTTCGGGCCCGACCACCGTCAGGTCAATCTGGTTCTCGCGCGCGAAAGCGAGCAGAGCGGGGATGTCGTTGGCCGCAATGTCCACGTTGTGGCCGGCGGTTCCGGCGTTCCCGGGCGCGACGTAGATACGCTGGATCCGCGGCGACTGAAGCAGTTTCCAGGCCAGAGCGTGTTCGCGCCCGCCATTGCCCACGATGAGGATGTTCATAGCTCAAAGACGGTCTTGTCCCGATCGTCGTCGAAGAGCCAGGCCGGGATGGGGATGGGATAGCGGCCCGAGAAGCAGGCCGCGCAAAACGAAGATTGCCCATTCGCCAGATGCGGCACGCCTTCCGTCGCAGCGCCCTCGATCCCGTGGGTGGCCTTGAGCAGGCCGTTCAGGCTCAGATAGGCGAGCGAATCGGCCCCGATGTGGGCGCGAATCTGCTCGACGTCGAGGGTGTGGGCAATCAACCCCTTGCGGGTGGCCATGTCGACCCCCATGAAACATGGGTGGCGGACCGGCGGCGAGGACACCCGCACATGCACCTCGCTGGCCCCGCCGTCGCGGAGGAGCTGAATCAGCGGACCGGCGGTCGTGCCGCGCACGATGCTGTCGTCGATCATCACCACCCGCTTGCCGCGCAGGTTGGCCGACAGCGGGTTGTATTTGAGCTGCACGCCGACCTTGCGCAATTCCTTGTCAGGCTGGATGAAGGTGCGCCCGATGTAGCGGTTCTTGATCAGCCCCTCGGTATAGGGGATTCCTGACTCCAGGCTGTAGCCGATGGCGGCCGGTGTCGACGAATCGGGGACTGGCACGACGATGTCGGCTGCCGCGGGCGCCTCCCGGGCGAGCTGCCGTCCGGCCCGCTGGCGGGCCTCATGAATAACCTGCCCCTCGAGGATGGTGTCGGGCCGGGCAAAATACACGTGCTCGAAGATGCACAGCGCGCGCTTGCCTGAATGCCGGGTGATCGTTGATGTCACGCCGTGCTGGTCAATCCGCAGCACTTCGCCCGGCTCCACCTCGCGCATGAAACGCGCGCCCACGGTCTGCAGGGCGCAGCTCTCGGAGGCGATGACGTATCCGCCGTCGATCTCGCCCAGGCACAAGGGCCGCAAGCCCAGCGGATCGCGCGCGGCGAAGATGCCCTGATTGGTGAGCATCGTCAGCGAATACGCGCCCTCAACCACCCGCATCATGGCCTGCAGCCGGGCCACCCACACATCTGGGCCGGTCTCTTCGCTCGCGCCGCCCGGCTCGTTCCAGATCTCAGGCGGGGCCGCCAGGACCTGGGTGAGGACTTCGCTGTCTGAACTGGATGACAGGCCGACCCCGCGCTGGAGCAGGCGCCGGCGCAGCTCGAGGGCATTGGTCAGATTTCCGTTGTGCGCCACGCCGAGCGGGCCGTGGATGGTTTCGACCAGATAGGGTCCGGCATTCTTGATATGCGACGAGCCCGTGGTGGAGTAGCGGTTGTGGCCGATCGCATGCGTGCCGACCAGCGGGCGCAGATTGGCCTCGTTGAAGACCTGCGACACCAGGCCCATGTCCTTGTGCGCGTGCGCGGCGCGCCCGTCGCTGGTGGCGATGCCGGCGCTCTCCTGGCCGCGATGCTGCAACGCATACAACCCGAAATAGGTCAGCCGGGCGACATCGCGGCTGGGGGCAAAGACCCCGAATACGCCGCACTCGTCGTGGGGTTTGTCGTCGTCGAAGGTCATGTCCATGGGTTCACCGGCCGGGGTTGATGTCGGCGTCGTCGCTCAGGATTTTGGCCGCCGCCTGCCGTTGGTAGGCGACGACCTTGTCGCGCACGCCCGGATCGGCCAGACCCAGGATCTTGGCGGCGAGAATGGCGGCATTGACCGGCTCGAGCACAACGGCCGACGCCACACCGCTTGGCAGCCGCAGGGAGGAGAAGACATCCGCCCCGCCGAAGCTCTCGCTTGGGGGCGGACAGGCGATCACCGGCGCGCTCACCTGCGGGTCGGTGAAGCCACTCAGCGCATTGCTCCGGCCGGCGATGGTGATGTAGACCTTGGGCCGCGGATCGGCTTCGTAATGGCGCAGGATCGCCAGGGCGTGCTCGGGTGTCCGATGGGCGCTGCCGATGCGCAGCGCGACCTCGACCCCGAAATCCGCCAACGCCGCGGCGATTTTCCGGGCGTGTTCCAGGTCGCCGCGCGATCCCATCAAGATGATGGCGAGTGTGTTCATGGCAGTTGATTCAGGTTTCGGGCAATGCGTTCTGCAGCGGGCTGTTCGCCCGGGACGAAGACCAGCCCGGTCAGTTTCTCATAGGCGGCGATGTACCGCGCCGCCACCTGGGCGAGGACGTCATCGGGCATGGCGGGAGGTTGACCGTCGCCGGTATAGCCGCGGGCGGCGTACCACTCGCGCAGGAACTCCTTGTCGAAGTTCTTCGGAGCCGACGGATTGGCGTCGTAGGACTCGGCCGTCCAGTAGCGCGATGAGTCGGGCGTATGGATTTCGTCAATAACGGCCAGCGCGCCATCGATCAGCCCGAATTCGTATTTGGTGTCGACCAGGATCAAGCCGGCTTTTCGGGCGACCGCCTGACCGCGCGTGAACAGGGCGATCGCCGCGCGCTCGATCTGCTCCCACAATGGCGGGTCGACAACGCGCCGGCCGATGATCTCCTCGCGGGTCAGGCGCTCGTCGTGGCCGCCCTGTTCGGCCTTGGTGGTCGGGGTGATGATTGGTTCCGGCAGCGCGTCATTCTTCCGCAGCCCCTCCGGCAGGGTGATCCCATAGGGCTTGCGGTCGCCGGAGGCATAAATCGTCCACAGCGAGGTCTTTGTCACCCCGGTGATGTAGCCGCGCACGATGACCTCGACCGGGAGCGGCTGGGCCTCGCGGGCGATCGTGACGTTTGGATCCGGAACCCGAATCACGTGATTGGCCACAATGTCACGGGTCTGCTCGAACCACCAGGCGCTGAGCTGGTTCAGGGTCTGGCCCTTGAACGGAATTGCCCCCAATACGACGTCGAAGGCGGAAACCCGATCGGTGGTGATGAGGATGCGCGCGCCGCCGGCCCGCGAGTACATGTCGCGGACTTTGCCGCTGGACTTTGGGCCCAGCCCGGGCAGATCAATCGACTGCAGGGCATTTGGTATGGCTGCGACCAGTTCGTCGTGACTCAGCATGAGATTTTGCCTCCTGACCCCAAGAGGATATCCCCCGTCCCGGCGTACACCGGGACGGGGGATATCCTCTCGGACAACAAGCTGCGCTAAGCGTTGCGCAGTCCATTGGCGAACAGGCTCAACCCGCCCAAACCTGCCTCGCCCCGATGCCAGCGCGGATGTTGCCAGGGGAAGATGTGATTCTCTGGGTGCGGCATCAGGCCCAGCACGTTGCCCTGCGCATTGGATAGGCCGGCGATCCCGCCGGCCGAGCCATTCGGATTATGCGGGTAGCCGTCGCCAAGATAGCGCAGGGCGATCATCCCCCGCGAGACCAGCCCGCGCATTGTGTCGTCATCGCGCGTCATGAGGCGGCCTTCACCGTGCGCGATGGG
>JAGOCU010000392.1 GCA_017998555.1 Thermoflexales bacterium | reverse complement strand
AGCGGGCGATCATGTCGAAGGTGCCCGTGATCTGCGGCAGCAGCGTTGTGAAGTACTCGTAATTGTTCCCCACGGTGACGTTGTAGGCCATCCCCTTCCAATTTGTCCAGGATGAGGGCGCCGACCCGATGGCTCCGTAACCCAGCTCCGCGATGATGCCGGAGGTTGGCCCGCCCGCATCGGTCAGACCCGGCACCCACACCTGCCCGTAGATGTTCTCCGTTGGGGTGATCCCAAGCGTCGTCGTCACCGTCTTGGGCGACTGGATGATCGCCCATGCGACGGGCCAGGCCGGCACGGCCGTGGCTTCGTTCGACATCGCGCCCTCGTTGCCGGCCGCGTCGATCGCCCGCACAACGTAGAAATAGCGTCTTCCGTTGCTGACGCTCGTGTCGGTGAAGGCGGTCGATGCGGTCAGCGTGACCGGGGTATAACCGCCGCCCAGCACCGGGCTGCGATAAAGGGCATACCGCGCCGCGTCCCCGACCGCGTCCCAGGCCAGCGCCACGCCGCTCGTCAGAGCCGCGGCCGTCAGATTGGACGGCGCGTCCGGCGCGGTCTGGTCCTGTCCGGGCGGTGAGACCAGCATGGCCCCCGATAGGGGCCCGAGGGTGATCTCGATCCGGGCATTGACGGCGCTCAGGATCTCGCCCGGCGCCAGCGCGTTTTGCAGGACCAGCCCGTCGGGAATCTGTCCGGTCGGGGTGAAGATCAGGGTCCGGGTCACGCTGTCGCGGTTGACGGCGACCATGGCCGTGTCGGTGATCGAGCGCAGCATCATCACCATCGTCCGCTCGCTGTCGTTGAGATACGGGAAGGTCAGGGCGCCCATGCTGAACACATCCCGGCTCTGGCGCGCGGCAATGTAGGCCTTGAAGTCGTCGCGCAACGTCAGATCGCCACCGGCGCCAAACGCCGGCGGGGTCGCGGGCCGCTCGGCCCGATCGGCCAGCCCGCCCGTCGCGCCGCGCGACACGAGCGGCAGAAAGACCACCGAGAAGTTCTGGTCCAGCCAGGGGAAGGTCCGCCGGTCGTCGGGGTCGTCCTCGCCGGTCAGGCCGATCTCATCGCCGTAGTAGATGGTCGGCACGCCCGGGATGCCCATCTGGGTGAGGGTCGCCAGGCGCAGGAGTTGCTTGCCTGCCGCGAGGTTGGCGGCATTGAATTCCTTTTCAGCCCGGGTATTTGCCGCGCCTGGGGTGAGGTTCCACAGGATCCGCATCGTGTCATGGCTGCCCATCAGGTTCATCAGCGTGTAGTAGACCGCGTCGGGATAGTCTTCGCGGACCGAGTTCAGCTTGCGGGCAAAGACCGAGGGGGCCTGATTGCTCTGGCCATCATCCGGGAAACCCTTTCCATCCACTTTGCCAAAGAAGCCCAGGATGGCGTTGCGGAAGCGATAGTTCATCCCCGTGTCGGCCTGGTCGCCGTGGATCTTGGGCAGCATTTCATCCCGCTTCCACAGCTCGCCGATGATGGGCGCGTCGGCTTTGGCCGTCTTGACCGTCTGCCGGAAACCCTGCCAGAAATCGGCCGGGAACGACCCGTCACCCATCACATCCAGGCGCCAGCCGGCCGCGCCTTCGTTCAGCCAGTAGGCGGCCACGTTGGTCGTGCCGGTGTAGACCAGCTCGCGCACCTGGGCATTGTTCTTGTTGAGCACGGGGATGCTGTCAAAGCCGAACCAGCCGTCGTAGGTGGCGCTCAGCGGGCCGGCCGCCCCCGCGCAGGTGCCCGCGCCAGACGCCACATTCGTGAAGGAAAACCACGCCCGATAGGTCGAGGTGATGCTTTCGCACGCCCCAATCTCCGGGTATTGGCCATATCGATCGAAATATTTGCTGTCGGACGAGACGTGGTTGAACACCCCGTCGAGGATGATCTTCATCCCGCGCGCGTCGGCGGCGGCCACGAGCGCGTCCCAGTCGGCCTTGGTCCCGAAGTAGGGGTCGATGGCCAGATAGTTCTGGGTGTCGTAGCTGTGGTTTGAGCCGGCGTCGAAGACCGGGTTCAGATAGATCACCGTCACGCCCAGGTCCTGCAGATAGCCCAGCTTGTCCTTGACGCCCTTCAGATCGCCGCCCATGTAGTCGCGCCCGCGCGGCGTCTCCGGCTGTCCAACGCCCCAGGCCGGTATCGGCGAGAAGCGCCAGGGACAGGATGACGCGGCGTCGCTGTAATTGCGGCAGTAACCCTCGGGCAAGGTCGTCCAGGGGAGTTTGAGCACGGGATCGTCATAGCGCGGCTGCCCGGACAGCGGATCATTGAGCAGGTCCCCATTCCGAAAGCGGTCGGGGAAGATCTGGTACATCACCCCTTTCTGCAGCCACTCGATGGGGGCGAAATCGGGTTGGTAGACGACGATGGGGTAGCTCCGGTCGATCATCCCCGGCGTGGCCGTCCCCCAACCGCCATCAAAGTTCCCATCGTCGGCGTAGTAGGCCGTCGCACTGCCGTCCTGGACGATGAAGCGGTAGTAGACCACCCCGCGCTGGGCGGGGGTCACCTGGATCTGCCAAAAGTCGCAGCGATCCGCCACCAGGGCTGCATCCTGGCATGTCTCGTTGGACGCCACCCGGGTCATCGGGACCAGGCTCTCGCTCGCGCTGGCGGTGCTATACAGCCGGGCGGTCACCCCGGTGACGTCGTTGGCGAACGTCCGAAAGCGCACGGTGACGGTTGCGCCAATGGTCACGGCGCCAAACGGCGTCCGGTACAGGCTGGACTGCGAATCATGGCCCAGCCCGTTGTACTCGACGTTGTTGTCCGGCCCGGGCACGGCCGGCGCCGCGGGGCCACTCGCCGGTTGGGCAAGGGGCATGTTCCCATCCGGCTGGCTTGCGCGGGGCGACGCGACAACGCCGAGCGGAGCCAGACTGCCAAACATGCTTAGGCCAAGAACGATGGCGAGCGCCAGGCGGCGCGCCCGGTTTGACACAGTTCGGTTCGACATCGGGGTCCTCCAAAAGCGGGGCAGACAAATCGCGACCTCGGCAGAC
>JAGOCU010000391.1 GCA_017998555.1 Thermoflexales bacterium | reverse complement strand
ACGACCGGGGCGATGGTCACCCTGCACAGCTACAGCAACCTGGTGCTTCTGCCGTGGGGCGACAGCGGCGTCAGCGCGCCCAACGATGCGGGCCTGCGCGCGCTCGCGTATCGGATGAGTTACTACAACTGGTATCAGACCGGGCGCCCAGCCGAGGTGCTGTATGGCGTCACGGGCGCGAGCGACGACTTCATCTACGGCGCGCTCGGCGTGCCAGGCTTCACCTGGGAGATGGGCTTCAGCAGCGGCGGCGCCAACTATCCCGCCTGCGCCCAATTCACCCCGGCCTACGCCTGCCAGGACAGGCGATTCTGGCCCGAGGCGCGCCAGGGTCTGCTCTATCTCGCCAAGGCCGCCCGCCAACCGTATGCGCTTGCGCTCGGGCCGACCGTGTTGAGTGTCAGCGTTGTGCCCAGCGCGACGCGGCCGGGCGGGTCAACCCAGGTTCAGGCCCGTCTGGCCGACGACGCCCTGGGCGGCGAGCCTGGCAGTGTGGCGCGCCCGGCCGCCCAGGCGATCGCCGCGGCCGAAGTCTATTGGGATACGCCGCCGTGGCAGGGCGGGCTTCCGATCACGCTTACCGCCACGGACGGCGCCTTCAACCAGGTCAAGGAGACCGTGATCGGCAGCCTGACCGCCCCAACGGCCACCGGACGGCATACGCTGTATGTGCGCGGGCGCGACGCCGACGGCAATTGGGGTCCGGTGACAGCGGCCTGGCTGTTCGTCGATGATCAACTCGCGACCTCGACGCCCACGCCCACCGGCACCCCACCCACGCCCACCCCGACGCCCGCGCCGGCGGCCTGCATGCTCGCGCCGCTGGCGGGGACGGTGGTCGTCACGGACAGCCTGGGCGTGATGAACTGCGGCAGCATCAACGTCTTGACCGATACGCCCATCACGACGTTGTCGCTGCGCCTGGCCGCAATCCACACCTATGTGGGTGACCTGCGTTTGCAATTGCGCGCGCCAAATGGCACAGCGTTGACCCTGATGAGCCTGCCGGGCATGCCCGGTTCCGGCTACTCCGGCGATCTGAACGCCTCCTATCCGATCACGTTCGCCGATGGCGCGCCGTATTCGGCCGAGCAGATGGGCCAGGCCGGCTCATTCGTGTGCGGCAGCGATGGGCGCTGCCGATTCTCGCCCGCGCCGGATGGCGATCCGTACAGCGATGTGGGCGCGTTCGCAGCGTTTGTCGGGAGCTCGGCGACGGGTGTCTGGCAAATCTGCATCGCCGACCACTACCCGGCGGATACCGGCAGCATCACCAGCGCGGGCTTGTTGATCAACTGCGATGGCGCGGCCACGACCGCGACACCAACGAGCACGCCGAGCCCGACACCGACCGCCAGTCCAACCCCAACCGCGACCCCGTCACCGACGCCAACAGCGACAGCGACGCCGGCGCCCCTGATCTATTACTTCCCGCGCGTGTCGCGGTAGTCAGGTAGGACTCTAGAAGTCGGCCCAAGAAATGGGCGAGATCACAATCCCCGCGCTTCGCGCGGGGATTGTGATCTCGCCCATTTCTTGGGCCGACTTCTAGAGTCCTACCTGAATGACCCCCCGCCGTCCATTGATCCGCCATTGGGCATCCTCGGCATCGAGGCGCGCGACGAGACCCGGCGGCAGGCCGACCAGCGGATCGGACTTCAGCGTGCGGACCGCGACGCGCGGCGCCGGAAAACCCGCCGAGGCAACCGCCAGCGAGGTCGTCACCTCCCAGCGCGCATCGCCGATCAGCCGGCGGTAGTTGGCATCGCCCTTGATGAGAACGGCCTTCGCCCCGGCCAGATCAGCCCGCAGATCGGCCGGGAGGTCCCGAAAGAAAAGACACGACGTCCACATCGGATGGGCCGACAGACGCAATCGCCCGGCATCAAGCGCCGCACGCAATGTCAAGAGTGAATTGCGTGGCCCGGGGCCGTCCTCCGCCCCCAATCGGGCCAGGGCCGCATCCACATCTGCGGCGATCGCATCGGAAACAAACATGGGGTGCGACTTGACATGCAACGTCATGCGCAGGGCGGAATCGCGCTCGAGCAGAAAGGCCGCCAGCAGCAGATCGCGCATCAGCTCAATGCCGGCATTGTCGACGATGACATCAATCCGCCCGCCAGGCGGGCGAACCAGGGACCAGGCCGCATCGGTCTCATCCACGACGATATCAACCCCTGTGCTTGGCCCAGACCGCCATGCATCCGCGGCGATGGCGTGGCTCAGGTCGGCCCGGTTGCCGGCCAGACAGGCCCGCAGCAGGGCCGCAAAGCGGGTCTCGTCCGAGTCGCCGACGCCGACGACTTCCCCCGCCAGGACCTGCCGCATCGCGTCCGAGGTCATCTCGCGGCGCTTCTGAGAGGCAAACGGGTCGCGGCCCTGCCACGGCCCGGGCTGGAAGTAGCGGGTGGCCTCGAGCAGGCGCCGGAAGAAGAACGCCTCAGCCGCGTACCACGGCGCATCCAGCCAGGCCCGGCCATACAGCCCGGCGCCTTCGGCCTGCCAGCGCTCAGCATCGGGCGCGTCCTCGCCCAACGGGCGGATCACACCGCCCGCAACCTCGGCTCTGAATGCGCGCAGCGCATCAACGATATCGGCCGGGAAGTCATTCCCGGCGATGATGTCGTCGATCATGATCGGCATGCGCCGCTCGAAGGTGTAGCGGGCAAAGGACCCGGGCTCGCCGGTCGATAGGGGCGGCGGGTAGAACATGGGTTCTAATATACCCACCCGATGTCAATCCAGGACACCCTTGCCGCCCTGCGCGCCGACGCCGAGTTCATGCGCGACGTCACCGCCTGGGAGCGCGCGCCCGAACAGCCGGCCCGCTACGCAGCCTGGCCCGCCCGTCTGCGCCCGGAAATTGTGGCGGGCCTGCGCCGGCGGGGCGTCGACGCGCCCTGGACCCACCAGGCTGCCGCCATCGAGGCCGCCCTGGATGGCCAGCATGTGGCCGTGACCGCCAGCGCAGCGGGCGGCAAATCGTTGTGCTTTCAGG
>JAGOCU010000390.1 GCA_017998555.1 Thermoflexales bacterium | reverse complement strand
GAGATCGGCCAACTCATCGATGAAGATGATGACCCGAGGCGTCGGCGCCGCATCGATGACACGGCGATCCATGACCTCGCACGCGCGCGCAAGCGCGTCTGCGGCCGCCTGAGCCGTCTGCGCGACCGGCAGCAGCAGGTGCTCCTCGACATGCCGCGAGAATGCGTTGTCAGCCCGCAGTTTCGGATCGATGACGATCAATCCAAGTTGGCGGGGCCGGTTGCGCGCAATCAGGCTCAACACCATCGACTGCGCCAGCAAGGTCTTCCCCGATCCCGTCGTGCCGGCAATCAGCACGTGGCCGACCTCCGGCGCCGAGAGCCGCGCCATGAGCGGCGCCCCGTCTTCCGACAGACCCAGGACGGCGGTGTGTTCGGCGTAGGTCGGCAGCTTCTCCATGAGCGCGGACAATCGAACCGAACGGCGCGACTCTGACGGCCGCGAAACCTGCACCGCCAGATGCGGTCCCTGTTGGGCGATCCGTACCTCGTCGCTGCCAACCGCCAGCGCGATGTCGGCCCGCAATGCCTTGAGCTGATTGACCTTGGTGCCCGGGTAGGGCCGGAGCAGGAACTCGACAAACCCGGGCGTGACTTTCCCGCCCACGACGGTGGCCGGCGCTTTGCGGTCCCGGAGGACGGCTTCGATCTGGTCCGATTCGCTGTTCAGTCGCATCATCAATCGCCTCGACATGCTTGCCTCGCCTCGCCCGATTCCGGACACCTGAGGGTGAGAGCGGCTCCGAACGATTCTAGAACACCTGTTCTAGTGGATAGATCATATTAGAACATATGTTCTTTGTCAAGGGTTGCGCGGAATCACGAAAGCGGTCCCGGGGCGCTTATCGACGTCGCAGGTGCGATAGAATCGAAATCCTCCGGGCCATTAGCTCAGTTGGTAGAGCAGGAGACTTTTAATCTCTGTGTCGCAGGTTCGAGTCCTGCATGGCTCATCGCCGCAACGCCGCGTCATCACGCGGCGTTGTCGCTTATGTTGAGCGTGCGCCGCGCGAACGGGAGGTTTGTCGACATGACTGATGTGGAATACGCCACGCTTGAACGCGATATTCTGGCCGCCATCGACGTGGACCATCCTGGAATGGTTGCGCTGAGCCGCGATATTCATGCTCATCCCGAGATCATGTTCGAAGAGCGGTATGCCGCTGCGGCCCTGACCGCGGCGTTGGCAGACCAAGGCTTTGAAGTGCAACGCGGAGCCGGCGGGCTGGAGACGGCTTTCGTCGCTCTGAGCGGCGCAAACGCAGGCCCTACCGTTGCCTTCATCGCCGAATACGATGCGCTTCCGGGGATAGGCCATGCCTGCGGTCACAATCTGATCGCCACCTCCGCGCTTGCGGCCGGCTTTGCCTTGAACCGCGTGATCGACCGGCTGCCTGGTCAGATTGCCGTGATCGGCACGCCGGCCGAAGAGGGCGGGGGCGGGAAAGTGACGATGCGTGACGCGGGAGTCTTCGCCCACGTCGACGCGGTGATGATGACGCACATGGCGATGGAGACCGTGACCAAACCGGTGTTTCTGGCCGTGGCGCCGATCGAGATCGCCTTCCATGGGAAGGCAAGCCACGCCGCCGCGGCGCCGGAAGCGGGCATCAATGCGTTGGACGCGCTGATCCAGTTCTTCAACGGCATGAATGCGCTGCGCCAGCATGTGCGGTCCGACGCGCGCATGCACGGCATCATCCTGAATGGCGGTCAGGCCGCCAACATCGTCCCCGAGTTTGCCAGCGCGAAGTATGTCGTTCGCGCGCGTGACACGGCCTATGTGCGCGCGCTGGTTGACAAGGCCCGCGCGTGCGCCGAGGCCGCCGCGCTGGCCACCGGCGCGCGGCTGGAATTCAATGCCCTGAAGCCGCTGGAGCATGTCGCATCGAATGGGGTCATGGCCGACCTATACGGGGAGAAACTCCGCCTTCTGGGCTGGTCATCGAGCGAAGTCCAGAAGGATGGGCCGGCCAGCACCGACATGGGCGCGCTGAGTCATGCCGTGCCGGCCATTCATCCCCTGGTCCAGATCGCCGACTTTCCGGTGGCCTGGCACACGCCTGAGTTCCGCGAGGCTTCCTGGTCCGACCGTGGCCAGGAGGGGATGCGTGTTGCCGCCAAGGCGATGGCGCTCGCCGCGCTGGACTTGCTCGTCAAGCCAGGCGTCCTGGCTGCGGTCAAAGCCGAATTCGCGCTGCTCCCGCGCTGAACCCACGCCATGGGCCAGGATTTCAACCCATTGGGGGACAGCTATGATCGTGTTGCGCCGACCTATGCCGCCCGGATTGCGGACGAACTGCTGGGCAAGCCACTGGATCGGCTGCTGCTGACGCGCCTGGCGGGTGACACGCGCGGGATGGGGCCGATCTGCGACGTGGGCTGTGGTCCGGGCCACGTCGCCAGGTTCCTGGCGAGCGCGGGTGCGCAGGTCATCGGCTCCGACATTTCAGCCGGCATGTTGCGCGAAGCCGGCGTCATCGCGCCCGCTGCGCCGCGCGCCGCCGCGGATATGCGCCTGTTGCCGTTCGCCGATCAGTCTCTGGCCGGGCTATGCGCCCTGTATTCGGTCATTCATATTCTGCCGACTGATCGGCCGCGCGTCTTTCGCGAGTTTCATCGCGTGCTGCGCCCGGGGGGTGTGGCCCTGGTGGCTTTTCACATCGGGGACGAAGTCCGTCATCTGGACGACTGGTGGGGGATTCCAGTGTCGGTTGATTTTCGGTTCTTGCGCACGGAAGTCATTGCAGGCGAGATTCGCGCAGCGGGTTTCACCATCGAGGATGAGATTGAACGCGCGCCCTACCCGGACATCGAACACGCCAGCCGGCGCGGCTATATCTACGCGCGGCGAACACCCTAAATGTGGGCCCACACACGCTTGTGAACGGGAGAAGCATTAAGGGGCCGCGGGGTAGAGACGCGCTGCAGCGCGTCTCTACTCCAGGAAGATCTCGACGTGCTCGCCGTCAGTTTCGTCCTGCACGTCGATGATCTTGCCCA
>JAGOCU010000389.1 GCA_017998555.1 Thermoflexales bacterium | reverse complement strand
CCCCGGCCGTTCAGCCCACCGCTCGCCCGCAAACGCAGGCACAGCCGCAGGCCCAGCCGCAACCGCAGGCCCAGCCCCAACCGCAGGCCCAGCCCCAACCGCAGGCCCAACCGCAGCCCCAGCCTCAGCCGCAGGTGCAACCCCCGCCGCCCCCGCCGCCGGCACCGCCACCCCCGCCGCCGCCCGTAAAAACCAAGAAGTCGTAGGACCACTCACAAAGCCGCTTCTCGAGGCGATATCCCCCGGCGAAGCCGGGGGATATCGCCTCGAGAATGCGGTCTTGTTGGGAGTTTTGAGGTTAAACAACGCGATGTCTTCACTTGTCTCCACCCCCGCCAAACCGCCCGGCGCGCGCCCGCCTGGCCGCGCGCCGGCTGCGGCAACACCGTCAGCCGGAAGCCCGCCAACGCCGTTGCTCGTCGGTGACCTGAGCTTTGGGCTGATCGGTCTGACCGGTGTGCTCACCGTCCTCGCCGCGCTTGGAGCTGCCTTTCTGGTCGGCAGCCTGGCCGGCGAGGACGCCAACCTGTCGTGGTTCACCACCCGCGGGTCGGGGATTGCGGCCTATCTGCTGATGGTCGGGGTGATGGTCTATGGCCTGCTGCTCAGCGCGCGCAGCAGCGGCGGCGAGCTGCCCGCCCCGGTCTCGTATGGCATGCACGACTACCTGTCCTGGCTGTCGCTGGGCTTCACCGTGCTGCACATGGCGGTGCTGCTCTTTGATCGTTATCTGCCTTTCACGGTGGCCACCCTGCTCACCCCGGGCGCCTCGACCTATGAGCCGTTGTGGGTGGGCGCGGGCCAGGTCGGGCTGTATCTCAGCCTGATCGTCACCGTCAGCATCTACGTCAAGAAGCGCGCCCAGCGCCTGTGGCGGGCCCTGCACTATGCGAGCTTCATCGCCTTTGTGCTGATCACCCTGCATGGGCTGAACAGCGGCTCCGACAGCAAGCTCGTCGTGATGCAGGCGGTCTATGGGTTGAGCCTGGCCGGCGTTGTCGGTCTGACGGTGTATCGGATCGTCGCGGCGCGCCGACATCGGGCGGGTTCCTAAGCAGTAACACTGAGATGCGCGATCACACTCCCCGCGCGAAGCGCGGGGAGTGTGATCGCGCATCTTATGATTGGGCGACTTTTCGTGTCAAAGACACCCGCTGACCTATCCTTGATGTGGCGCGAGCGCACGTTCCGCTCGATGAACACCGGCATTGCCGCCTGGCTGCTGTGCGCGGACCGGCGCCAGGCCGATCGGGCCCTCGACGCCGTTGAGCGCTTCTTTCTGCAGGTGGAATACGCCCTCAGCCGTTTTCGGGCCGATAGCGAGGTCAGCCGCCTCAACCGGCTGCGCCGCGCGCGGCCCTCGCGGATGCTGCTGGACGTCCTGCGCGACGCCCAGGTGATGCAGACCGACACCGGCGGCATCTACGACCCGCTGACCGGCGCCCAGGTGATCGCCGCAGGTTATGATAAAACGTTTGATGCGATCGGCACCGGCGTCACCCTGCGCGGGCCAGAGGATGCGCAGCCCGAGCCCGCCTCGGGCGGCCGGATCGCGTTCTTGCCCAACGGAGAGGTGGCCCTTCCAGAGGGGGCGCTGCTCGATCTGGGCGGGATCGCCAAGGGTTGGGCGGCCGATCGGGCGGCCGAGTTCCTCGCCCGCCTCGGCCCATGCTGCGTCGACGCCGGGGGCGATATTCGGGTCGCGGGCGCGTGGCCGGAGGGCGACGGCTTTCGGGTGGAGATCGAGGATCCCTTGCAGCCCGCGACCGTCCTCGATACGCTTACCCTGGCCGGCGGCGCCATCGCCACCTCGGGGATCGGCAAGCGTTGGTGGCTGCGCAACGGCGAGGTCCAGCATCATTTGATCGACCCGCGCACCGGCCAACCCGCCGACAACAACCTGCTCAGCGTCACGGTGCGCGCCCCGAGCGCGGTCGAGGCCGACATCGCGGCCAAGACCGCCTTTATCCTGGGCGAGGACGCGGCCTGGCCCTGGCTCGATGAACGCGCGCTCACGGCGCTGTTTGTGTATCGGGACGGGGCGAAGGTGTCGAATTTGCGCGATGGAAGCGCGCTCGCGTAGAACCACTTGTCATTTTGATCTCCTGAGACGATGATCCCCCGGCGAAGCCGGGAGATCATCGTTTCAGGGACAAAGTCGTGATCTACACTGGGCGCCTGCATGAAACCCGCACCCGCCTCCCCCGGCGCGCCGCGCCGCAAGATGACCCGCGGCGATATCGCCCTCACCCTCACCGGCGTCATCGTCGCCACCGTGGCCACCGTCGCTTCGCTGTGGTCGGCGAGCATCAACCGCCAGATCGATGTCAGCGAGACCCTCGTCCCGCGCGAGGTCGCGCCGGGAGCCTTTGCGACCGTCAATGGTTTCGACATCCACTACCGGCTGATTGGCGACCCGCTCAAGGATCCGACCGGCGCGCCGCTCGTCCTCATCCACGGTTTCGCCAGCAGCAGCGATGAGTTCCGCAAGATCGAGTCCGCCCTGGCCGTGTCGCGCAGCCTCATCCTGCCCGACCTGCTCGGCTTCGGCTACTCGCAGCGGGTGACCGACACCTTGAGCGCCTACACCCAGCGCAGCCAGGCCGCCCTGGTCCGGGGGGTGCTTGACCAATTGGGCGTCAAGCAGATCGACGCGCTGGGCTCCTCCTATGGCGGATCCATCGTGACTCAATTTGCGTTGGACAATCCTGGCCGGGTCCGGCGCATCGGCTATCTCGACGGCCAGGTCTATGACAGCGGGGGCGGACCGCCGGGCTGGTTGATGGGCCTGCTGCCCTTCCGGATCGGACGGGCCGTCACCTGGAACCTGCTGGGGGGCGGGCCCGGTCAGGCCCAGTTGCTCGGGAGCGCCTGCGTCGATGTGGCGGCTTGCGCGGCCGGTCTTGACCCCAAATGGCGCGAAAACGTTGTGCGGATCGAAGGGAATACCGATGCGCTGCTGGCCTTCTCGTCGGCGCCGCGCGACCGGTACGCGGAGGCCGATA
>JAGOCU010000388.1 GCA_017998555.1 Thermoflexales bacterium | reverse complement strand
CGCATTCCGAACCTCGACATCATCGTCGAGTGCACGGGCGTGCCCGAGGTCGGCGCGCGGGTGTGCGCCGCCGCAATCGAAGCGCGCAAACACATCGTCAATATGAACGTCGAAACTGACGCCACGGTGGGCTACGCGCTCCAGCGGCGGGCCCAGGCCGCCGGGGTGGTCTACACCCTGACTGCCGGCGACGAACCCGGCACGATCAAGGAGCTCTACGATTTTGCCGACGCGCTGGGCTTCACCATCGTCGCGGTTGGCAAGGGCAAAAACAATCCCCTCAACCGGCAAAGCAACCCGGACACCTGCGCGGCCAAGGCCAAAGCGCAGAACATGAGCGCCAAGATGCTGGCTTCGTTTGAGGACGGGACGAAGACGATGGTCGAGATGACCTCGATCGGAAACGGCGTCGGCTTCGCCCCCGAAGTCGCTGGCGCGTACGGTCCGCAATGCGTGATCGCCGACCTGGCCAAGACCTTTGTCCCGAAGAGCGCCGGGGGAATCTTCAACGCTCCGGGCGCCGTCGATTACGCTGTGGGCCCGGCCCCGGGCGTCTTTGTCATCATCACCACTGACCAACCCAAGATCATGGCCGATCTGCGCTATTTGCGGCTGAATGGGCATGGCAATCACTGGGCGCTGTATCGCCCGTATCACCTGGCCAATCTTGAGACCCCGATCTCGGTGGCGCGGGCGGTGCTCGATCGCGAAGTGACCCTGGCCACGACCCGGCCGTTTGTCGCCGAGACCATCGCCTATGCCAAGCGCGACCTGAAGGCCGGCGAGAAGATCGACGCGTTGGGCGGTTTCACCGTGTATGGGATGGTCGAGCGGGCCGACGTGGCCCGGGCCGGCGGACAGCTCCCGATAGGCCTGGCGGTTGGCGCGACCCTCACCGCGCCGGTGAAGATGGGCGCGCCGATTCGATATGCCGATGTGGCGCTGCTCGAGGGCCAGACCATCGTCAAGCTGCGCAAGGAACAGGACGCGCTGTAGCGCGGCTGGATCATGGCAAGCACAACGCTCACCATCCATCACGAGTCGGGGCTGCATGCGCGCCCGGCCGCGAAGTTCGTCAAGCTTGCGGCCTTGTTCCCCTGCGCGATCACGCTGCGCAACCTGGCCAAGCCGGCGGCCGCCGCCGTCAACGCCAAGAGCATGGTCAGCGTGCTCACCCAGGGCGTCAACAAAGGCACCCAGATCGAAATCGTGGCGACGGGCGAGCGGGCCGACGAGGCCATCACCGCCCTGACCCACCTGATCGAAGGCAACTTTGAGTAATCCAGCGCCCATCCAGGGCCTGCCCGCCGCGCCCGGCGTCGCGATCGGCCCGTTGTGGATCCATTGGCCGGACGAGGTCGTAGTTGAGCGTACCCAGGCCCGCGACGCCGATGATGAATGGCGGCGCATCCTGGCCGCGATCGAGCAATCGCGCCAGCAATTGAACGAACTGCGGGACATGGCCGAGGCCAAGGTGGGCGCGGAGGAAGCGGCGATCTTCGAGGCCCATCTGATGTTCCTCGAGGACGAGGAGTTCATCGGCGCCATGCGCCAGGGCGTGTTTTCCGATCGTTTGACGGCGGAGGCCGGGGTGGAAGCCGCGGTCGCGAAATACGCTGAGATGCTTCTCGCGCTGGAGGACGAGTATTTCCGGGCCCGGGCGGCAGACCTGAAGGACGTCGGCCAGCGCCTGATGCGCAACGCCGGCGGCGGCGGGTCGGGCGCGCGGCGCGCGCTCACTCAGCCCAGCATCATCGTCGCAGACGATCTGAGCCCCAGCGAGACCATCCAGTTCGAGCGCCAGTATGTGCTGGGCATTTGCACGATGCGGGGCGGCCCAACCTCGCATGTGGCGATCCTGTCGCGCGGCCTCGGCGTGCCGGCTGTGGTGAGCGCCCAGGTTACGCTGAACGCCTCGCTCGATGGCGCGCTGGCCGTGCTGGACGGCGAAACGGGCACACTGACGATCGATCCTGACAGCGAGACGATCGGGGCGGCCCAGACGCGGCGGGCCAAATGGTTGTCAACCCGGGCCAGGGCCCAGTCGGTCGCCCACGAGCCCGCCATCACCCGCGACGGCGCGCGGGTCGAAGTGGTCGCCAACATCGGCAATCAGCGCGACGCGATCGCGGCGATGGACAACGGGGCGGAAGGGGTGGGCCTGTTCCGAACCGAGTTTCTGTTCATGGACCGGGCCAGCCTGCCGACCGAGGACGAGCAGGTCGAGGCGTATGGCGAAATCGCCCGGCTGCTGGCCGGCCGCCCGCTGGTCGCCCGCATGCTCGACATCGGCGGCGACAAGCCCGTGCCTTATCTCGACATCGAGCATGAGGACAATCCGTTTCTGGGCTGGCGGGCGATCCGGATGCTCGACCGGCGCGAGGACATCTACCTCACCCAGTTCCGGGCCCTGCTGCGGGCGGGCGCCGAAACCCCCGACTTCAAGTGCGATCTGCGGATCATGCTGCCGATGGTGAGCACCATGCTCGAGATCGAGCGCGGGCGCGCGCTGTTCGAGCGGGCCCGGGCCCAGTTACGGGCAGAGGGGCTGCCCTTTGCCGAACAGACCCAATTCGGGATCATGGTCGAAGTGCCCAGCGCGGCCCTGATGGCCCGCGAGTTCGCCCCCCAGGTCGACTTCTTCAGCATCGGGACCAACGATCTCACCCAATACACGCTGGCGATCGACCGGGGCAATGCCAGGGTCGCCTCGCTGGCCAGCCCCTATCACCCGGCGGTGCTGCGGCTGATCCGGATGACGATCGACGCGGCGCACGAGTTTGGGAAGTGGTGCGGGCTGTGCGGCGAGCTGGGCGGCGATGCGCTGGCCGCGCCGGTCCTGCTCGGCCTGGGTCTGGACGAGTTCAGCATGTCGCCCAGCGCCATCCCGGCACTCAAGGCCGCCGTGCGCGCGCGCGCGCGCGCGGACTGCGTCGAGATTGCCCGGCACGCGTTGTCGCTGGCGACAACGCGCCAGGTGATCGACTATTTGTCCAGTCTGTAGGAATCATCCCAGAACA
>JAGOCU010000387.1 GCA_017998555.1 Thermoflexales bacterium | reverse complement strand
ACGTGGTCGGCGTCGCGACATCGACGACCTCGACACTCGCGGCCAGCCCGGGATAGCGCCGGTCAAGGGCGGCGATGACGGCGGCGCCAATGCGCTCCTTTTCGGCGGCATAACGGGATTCGTCCGCGTGCAGCGCCTTCCAGTGGTCGTAATCGGCCTCGGCCCATACCGTCAGTGACGACTTCCCCGGCTCGGCCATGTTTGGATCAAAGCAGTAGTGCTTGACGACCAGGCGATGATGGACCCGCCCGCCCATGTCGATCGGCTCGGCCAGTGGAAAGTCGAGCATCGGCGGCTCGGCCGAGAAGTCCCGCACGACGCCCAGCGAGACCTGCACGATCGAATCGGAGACCGGCAGGCGCCGGTAGTGATCGCGCGCATGCTGGTCGGCAAAACGCCCGCTCAGCAGATCGAAGATCGTCGACCTGCCGTCGGCGGCGGAAACGACCACATCGCCCCGAATCTCCCGCCCATCGGCCAGGCGCAGGCCCACCGCGCGGTCGTCCTCGGTCAGGATCTCTGTTACCCGGGAGTTGTAGTGGACGACCCCGCCCAGGGCGTGATAGCGGCGGGCCACGGTCAGGGCGAGGTCGAGCGACCCGCCGATCGGATATCCCGACATGCGCCGGCCCATCGGGGCGAGCGTCATCAGCAGCATCAGCATCGGAAAGTCGGGCGGCGTGCATTGGAAGAAACCGGGCAGCGCCTGGCGCAAGAGCGGATCCGTGAAGCGCTCGGCAAACGCGCGGACCGTCACCTTCATCCAGCGCATAAGGGGCAGGGCGTGCCCGAGCATGATCTTGCCAAACGCAAGGCCCTCATTCGGGTCATCGGGGGTCAGGTCGAGGGGCAGGTCGAGGTCGCTGAAATCGCGCAGCGCGCCGGTGAATTCGCGGATAGGACCAGCGTCGCCGGGCGCCAGAGCCAGCAGATGGGCCTCGAGCGCATCCGGGTCGGTCAGGAAGCGGACGACCCGGCTGTCCGCGCCCTCGTAGCGGATGAATTCGTCGTAGTAGTGGACCGGCGTGGCGGGCAGCACGCCCAACTCGGCCCAGAGCGGATACGCCCGGGCCCGCTCGGACGTTCCGACGAGGTAACGCACGGCGCCGTCGAACTGGTAACCCTTGCGTTTCCAGCTCGTGCACAAGCCGCCGGGAATATCGTGCAACTCGAAGATCTGTGAGGCGAAACCGTTCATCTGGGCGTAGCAGCCGGCCGAAAGTCCGGCCATGCCCGCGCCGACGATCAGGAGGGTCGGAAGGGTTTTGCTCATAACGTTGAGGCTCAGCCAACAATCCTTTCCTGTGTTGAGAGGTCTTTCGGCTTGAAGACGACGATAACGACAATTGCCCAGACCATAACGATCGTGCTCACGACCGCGGCAATCACTCCGCTGCCGGCATTCGAGGCCGTGATGAAATTGAAACAGCCGTGCCAGATCGCAACAATCAGGATGCTGCCGCCTGAGCTGTTGAAGAGCCAGGTAAACACGATCGCGCCTGCAAACAGACCGATCGCCCATCCGATGGCGATCGATGGGTCAAACAGGTAGAAAAACTGCGGCAGATGCCAGAGCGCCCAGAATACAGCCAGAATAGCGGTTGCTGAGAGCGCTGATCGACCCCGCTGAAGTCGCGGGAGGGCGTAGCCCCTCCAACCGACCTCCTCGCCCAGTCCAAAGGTGAGCGTCCAAAGGGCAAGCGCGGCGATTCCCAGCGGCGGCAGAAAGTTCACCTCGCCAAGGGATGCCAGACTCGTTATGTTGCCCGTGGCGAAATTCATGATCAGCACCACCAGAAGGCCGATGATCAGCGGCGAGAGCGCTGCCAGCCACCAGACCAGCGGGACTCGCCACATCACAACACGTTTGGCGAGCTTCCCAAACCCGGACGGTCCCTCGGCGACCAAAATCAACACGATGGCTGAGACCATGGGCCCATAGGCGACGAAGTAGTGCGCCCAGGGTGGAAACACCTGCGGGATGATGCCGCGCGCGGCCAACGCCAACGGAATGCCAATTGACCAGGATATGGCATAGGCCAGCCCAAAATAGGCGATCAGGTTTCCGGATTGTCCGGAGGATGTTCCCTTGCTCATCTCAGAGCTCCGTCTTGGAATTGGCACGCAGGGCGAGCGGGCTGAACGTACGCCTCAGCCGCACCCGGCGCATCGTCCGGATGGCTACGCTCGGCTGGTCAATTGGGCAGGTCCTACGCCATTTTGGGCGCAAACCGAGCATCCGGTGGTCTTCTCGATAAGCGGTCCGCGGCGTAGGATTGTCGGCATGAATGAACAGATCCTGACACCTTCCAGCGCGCGCGCGACCGCAAACACCTATCACTTCATCACCCAGTGGCGCGTGCAGGCCACCCTTGACGACGTGAATCAGATCCTGAGCAACGCCACCGAGCTGGGCCGCTGGTGGCCATCGGTCTATCTCGAGGTCAAGGAGCTGGCGCCCGGCGACGCCAAAGGCATCGGACGGGTCATCGATCTCTACACCAAGGGCTGGCTGCCCTACACCTTGCGCTGGCAATTCAAGGTCACCGAGTCGCGCTACCCGCGCGGCTTCACCCTCGTGGCCACCGGCGATTTTGTCGGGCGCGGTATTTGGACCTTTGAGCCCGATGGCGAATACGTCAGGATTGCCTATGATTGGAAAATCGAGGCCGAGAAGCCGCTGCTCAAATACCTCTCGCTCGTCATGAAGCCGATCTTTTCGGCCAACCACCACTGGGCGATGCGCCAGGGCGAGCGAAGCCTGATCCTGGAACTGGCCCGCCGGCACGCCACGACGGACATCGAACGCGCGACGGTGCCACCCCCGCCTTCGACCACCTTTGCCTGGCTATTGCCGCGCCGCGGGAAGCCATCCTAAGAACATCCGGCGAGTGGGGACGGTTTTCACGATCTCTATACGCTCCGACGCCATGATGACCCCGTCTGACCCGCCTGCCGCACCGGCTGGCGTTGTTATGACGGAGAAATCATGTCGAAAGCCGCTGTCATCCGAGTCCTGAT
>JAGOCU010000048.1:9768-11160 GCA_017998555.1 Thermoflexales bacterium | reverse complement strand
ATGAAATAGGGGGTGTAATCGACGATCGTGTTGCCGAAGACCAGACCTGAGACGGACTGCGGATTCACCACGTGGGCCAGGGCGACCGGTTTGCCGGCCACTTCGACGGACGCGAACGTGCGCGAGATGGGAAAGAAATCGGTCAGCCCGCCCAGATAGTTGTTGAACTTCTGGACCTTGAGTCGGACGGTGACCTTGTGCCGCTGCGCGTCGGGGATCTCGGCGATGCGATCGCTGCCGTCGCCGGCGACACTCGCCTGAAAGGTCATGCCCGGAATGGCCGCGGCGAATGACGGGTCGAGATCCGTCCATGCTCCGGCGAGATACGCCTCCGCCCACCAGTGGTCGGCGGCCTCGGCCAAGAGGGCCGCATCGTTCAGCGGATCGCTGACCGGCGCGCCGGCCGGGACATAGCCTTCGATCCGGGTCGGGGTGGTGAACATGCTGGCAATCAGCGCCTGTGACGTTGCCGGGCTCAGCGACCCATGTCGGTAGCGGGCCGGCACGCCGCTGGCCCGCAACAAGGCGATGAGCAGCGACGCCTTGTCGAGCGAATTCCCGGCCTCGCCCCACAATGTGCCGCGTGTGCCGCGCAGCGAGCCCGCATAGGTCTCGTTGCCAAGGCCCTTGACCAGCTCGAACAGCGGGCCGCTGGCGTGTTGCAGCTCGGCGGCTTTGCGCAGCATGTAGTCGTCGCGGGTATCCGCGTCGACGGTCCGGACGAGATAGGCGCCGAGGGCCTCGCTGGCGATCTGGCTCACCGCGCCAGCCGCGCTCACCCGGCGCCCGTTCAGCGTTGCGTGCGCGACCGGCCCGCCATCCAACGGTGTAAAGTCACCACCTCCCGGCGTCGCGCTGAGGGTCAACGTCGCGGTCAGGCTGCCCATGGGCGGAATGTCGCCGAGCGACCACAGCACGGAGCTGCCGGTCCGGCTCAGCGCCGGAGACGCCGATACGAACCCGGCCGCGGCCAGGAGCGTGTCGGTGATCAGGACATTCCGGATCGTGTTGGGATCCTGCCGATAGTCATGCGCCGCCAGGATCGCGATTGACTCCGTGATCGTTGCGGTGTTGGGCAGGTCCGGACGGAGAATCGGCGGCAGGTTGTTGAAGACGGTGAAGGTGATTGTCACCAGGCCACCTGACAAGTCGCTCGGCCGAACGGCGCTCTGGACCCGCACCAGGCTGAGCGGCGCGCCCAGGCTGGCTGGCTGAGCGGCGGACGGACTCTGCGACACGGCAGGCTCGGCAATACGCGCGGGCGCCTCCATCGGACTCGCTGTCTCGATTGTGCCCGCCTGACTCGGCGCGGGCGCCAGGTTCATCGCCGCGATGGCCATCGCCAGCACCGCCGAGAAACGCCGGCCCAGGTTGTCGTTCCGCTTCATGTCC
>JAGOCU010000048.1:0-9668 GCA_017998555.1 Thermoflexales bacterium | reverse complement strand
CAGCCAGAGCCAACTGACAATGAGTTGAACACTCCACAGACCGAAGGTGAGCGCAAGTCCCGCGAACGCCCCAACCTGGCCAAACAAACCCAGCCCGTAGCTGTAGAAGAGGGTCGTGCAGACGATGGACTGCATCAGGTAGTTGCTCAGGGCCATCCGGCCGGCGGCGGCCAGGGGTCTCAGGAGGCGGTGAATCGACGGGCGACGGGCCAGCGCAGCGAAGGCGCCGACATAGCCCGCGGTCAGGAGGGGGCCAGCCACCAACAGCAGCGGCTGTGACAACAGAAGAAGCGGCGAGAGCAGGTTTCCATTGACGCTCGAGCGCGCCAGGGCAATGAGCAGATTCGCGGGCAATCCGACAAGCAGCCCGTAGAGCAGGCCCTTTCGGAAGAGGGACAAGTGCCCTG
Organism: Thermoflexales bacterium; assembly: GCA_017998555.1. Taxonomy (GTDB): domain Bacteria; phylum Chloroflexota; class Anaerolineae; order J036; family Brachytrichaceae; genus Brachythrix. The sequence continues at coordinate 9,261 of JAGOCU010000048.1, read as the reverse complement.
GCAAATCCGAGAAGAGTCGGGTCTTGCCGGCATACATCCCCAGCACGAAGAGACCCAAGATGTGAGGGCCCGCGTTGAGCAGCGATGACAGCATCATCACCAGCCATTCGACGGCGCGCCAGACAAAGATCTGGCCCCAGCTTCCGCGCGCATAGGTCTCGATCGCAAGTCGATTGATCTGGTTGAGCGTGGCGGCAACGTTGAACGCGCCCAGGGCCGGACCCATCGCCACGGCCGCCACAACGCCGATCAACGCGTTGCTCAGCCCGAGAGCGAGCGGAATCGCAAAGAGCACGGCGGCCCAGATCAACAGCGTCCGAGGCCGGGCATTCCGGAAGAGGAAAAGCAACAGCCCGACGAGGGCGTACACGACCAGGATGTCGCCATTCCAGACCAGCAGCGCGTGGGCGACGCCCAACCCAAGCAGGATCAGCATTCGCCTGACGAAATAGCGCTTGAAGTCCACTCCGCGGGCAGCGGCTCGCTCGAGCTGGATGCTGACCCCGAGTCCGAACAGGACTGAAAAGAGCGGATAGAACTTGCCCGTTGCGAGCCAGGCGACGACAAAGTCCGCAACACCGTCCAAAGGACTGTTTCCGCGCGGCATCCCGGTCCCCGATACCAGCAACGGGTGGCTGTACAACGGCATATTCGCGGCCAGGATTCCGAGCAACGCGAAACCGCGCAAGACGTCGATGAGGTCAATGCGTTCGGTCTCTGCCACAGGCGTCGCGACCGGGCGTTCGCCATCCACGACTGTCATCTTCGTTACTCCGACCCCCCGAATTGGCCCCGGATGGGGCGACAGACCTCAATTCGGAGTATACGTGGGTCAGCTTCTGGGGATATAGTGGCCGCCACGACGATATTCCGGAGGCCATCATTTTCGTACCCCTCGATCTTCCGCAGCTTGCCCTCATCGCCCTGGCCGCCCTCGCCGCGGGGGCCGTCAACGCCATCGCCGGTGGCGGCACGCTGATTACCTTTCCCGCCCTGACCTTCGTGGGCGTGCCGGCTGTCGCGGCCAGCGTCACCAACACCGTTGCGCTCTCGCCCGGCTATCTCAGCGCCACCTTCGCCCAGTGGAATGACCTCAAACCGCAGCGGCATCGGCTGCTGCTCCTGGCGCCGGTGGCCGTGCTCGGCGGGATCGTCGGCGGACTGCTCCTGCTGAACACCGGCGAGCGCGTCTTCCGCCAGCTCATCCCGTTTTTGATCCTGCTGGCCTCGGTCCTGTTGGCGTTGCAGGGGCGGTTGCGCAAGTGGATCGTCGCCCGCCAGGCCAAACACGTCAAACGCAGCGATGCCTGGGTGATCATCCCGATTTTCCTGGCCTCGGTCTACGGCGGCTATTTCGGAGCCGGGTTGAGCGTCATCGTGCTGGCGGTATTGGGCCTGGTCATCGACGACAACCTCACCCGGCTCAACGCGCTGAAGCAGGCGGTGGCCTTCTGCGTCAACATCGCGGCCGCCCTGTTCTTCCTCTTCTCGGGTCAGGTGGTCTGGCTGGCCGCGGCGGTGATGGCGGTGGGCGCCATCGCCGGCGGCGCGCTGGGCGGGCGGCTGGCCGGGCGAATCAAGCCCGAGACGCTGCGGGCCGTCGTGGTCGTGATTGGAATCCTGGTCTCACTGATCTACTTCATCCGCGGCTAAGTAGGCCTGACAGGCCGGCTGTCGGAAGCAAAATCCCCCGCCCCGGCGTACGCCGGGGCGGGGGATTTTGCTTCCGTATTCTGTGTGGCGTCACCGACCAGGGTCGATGACACTCAAACCCTCAGCCCGCGCGGCCACATTGAGGTCCGCATCGGCGCAAATGAAACGCACAATCCGGCCAGTTGCCTTTTTCAGCGCGACCGCGGAGGCCAATTGCAGCGCGTCGCAGCCGCGCAGGCGATATCTGATGCCCAGCGTGACAGAAGTGTTTATGACCTCGGGGGTCAATTCAATCCGGGACAGCGTCTCCAAGTCACGTCGGAGATCCGCCAGGTCGTTTTCAGGCTCGCGCAACTGGCGGGCCAGCGCGCACGCAACCTCGGTGTGGGTGATCACACACACGGCGTTCAGATCACCTTCATCGAGCAGAGCCTCCACGCGCTCTGACCCCGGTTCGCGCATATAGTGCTTTGCCAGCGCGCTGGAATCATAGAAGTGGATCACAATTTGCGCCGATCCTCAATGATGGCCTGCGACAGCAGTTTGCCCTCGACCTCGGCCTTGTGTGGGTTGGGCTCAAGCCGCGTGTTGCGAGGAATGGACCTGATCAATCCCGAGGCCAGCGCCTTCTCGAGCCAGGCATCCCGTTTGAAGTGCCGGCGCACAACGTCAAGCTGCACATAGCGGCGTTTGTCCGGCATGTTCAACGCCGGCACGCGCCCGCTGCTGACGGCCGATGACAAGGTCTGCAGCGAGACACCGGTCTCGCGCGCGGCCTGGGCCAGGGAGACGATATGCTGCTCGCGCAGCCAGTTTTCGATGAGAGCGGTGCTGAGCTCGGCCGTTTTCATGATCGTAGTATATATCGTAGCTACTACGTCGCGATTCCGAAGTCTATGTCCCCGCCCCGGCGTACGCCGGGGCGGGGACATAGACTTCGAATACATTCAGGCCACCGGCAAGGTCACCCGCATGGTCGTGCCCCGGCCGGGCGCGCTTTCAGCCGCAATCGTGCCGCCATGCATTTCGACGATGGATTTGGCGATCGCCAGGCCCAACCCCGACTCGCCATGCGTGGTCCGGGCTTTGTCGCCGCGATAGAAGCGGTCAAACACGCGCGGCAGATCCTCGGGCGCGATCCCCTCTCCGGTGTCGGAGACCATCAAGCTGACCGCCTTTCCCGCGGCCTCGGCCCGGAATGTGATCGTGCCGCCGTTGGGGGTGTGCCGCAGCGCATTGGTGACGAGGTTGCCAAATACCTGGGTCAGGCGATCCGGGTCGGCGTCGATCCGCGGCAGGCTCTCCGCCGCGTCAACGGCCACAGCAATTCCCTGCTTCTCGGCCAGCGGCTGGTAGGTTTTGGCCATCGTCCGCAACAAACTCACAGGCGAGAGCGCTTCGCGATTCAGGCGCATCTCGCCGCCTTCGGCCTGGGCTAACGTGCCCAGATCATTCACCAGCCGTTGCAGATGCTGCACTTCGCCGCCCACGATTCCCAGTCGTTCCTGGGTCGGTTTGAGCACGCCGTCCCGCATGGATTCGATGTAGCCGCCGATCACCGTCAGCGGCGTGCGCAGATCGTGGGCGATATCAGCCGTCATCTGGCGCCGCGATCGGGTAAGCGTGTCCAGATCGGCGCTCATGTGATTGAAGGCGGCGGCCAGTTCGCCCAGCTCATCCGAAGAAGACACCTTGACCACCTGTTTCAGGTCGCCCTTCGCCATCGCCCGAATCGCCGCCGTCATGTCACGCAGGGGGTGGGTCAGGGTGCGGGCCAGGATGATTCCGAGAAAGAGCGCCAGCAGGGTAGAACCGGCAGCCGCGTACAGACTGGCGCGGTTGGTCCGGTTGAGATAGCTCTCCTCCAACGGCCCCAGGGGCGGCACCGAGGCGGAGACCACGGTGCCCACTCGATCGTCGTTGACCTCCACGGGTGTCCCGCCTGAGATTTGGGCGGCGGTCAACAGGGTGTCCGACGGAATACCGCTCGCCCCGATGACGACCCGCCCGGTTTGATCGGCGAGCACGAAATAGGAAGGGAATTGGCGGCTGGGATTATTGCGATCCGGAGGCGGAGCGTTTGGATCGCGCGGCTCGGGCGACGGGTTTGGTTCGCGCTGCGACTGACGCCCTTCGAAGCTGCGAAACCGCAGACTGGCCTCAACGCCCTGCCAGGAGCCGCGGGTCTGATAGTACTGGGTTGCCTCCGCCACAAAACGATCGCGGGTCTGATCGTAGAACAACTGCATGAACTCGCGCTGGGTGAGCCAGTACGAGATCCCGGCCGCCAGCGCCACACCGGTGATGCTCACAACCAGGAAGGCCAGAATCAGGCGGGCAGTGATGGTGCGCGGCATGTCATTTGCTCGCGAACCGGTAGCCGATCCCAAAGACCGTCTCGATGTAGCGCGGTTCGGCGGGATTGGGCTCGATCTTTGAGCGCAGATTGCGGATATGCACGTCGATGGTCCGGGCGATCCCCTCGAAATACGTGCCCTGGGTGGCTTCAAGCAACGAGGCCCGGGTGTAGACCCGGCCGGGTGACGTCATCATGATCGCCAGCAGATCGAACTCCGACGGGGTGAGCTTGACGTCCACCCCGCCGACCGTCACGGCCCGGGTCTCGCGATCCAGCGAGACGTCACCCACCCGCAAAGTCGGGCTCGCCTTCGCCGTGCCGTTGACGCGCCGCAGGACGGCATGCACCCGGGCCAGCAACTCGCGCATGCTGAACGGCTTGGTGATGTAGTCGTCGGCACCGAGTTCGAGCCCCAGGACCTTGTCGCTCTCCTCGAGCTTGGCGGTCAGAACGATGATCGGTGTGTCACTTTCCTTCCGGAAAGCCCGAATGAATGAAGTCCCATCCATCTCCGGCATCATCAGGTCGAGCAGGATCAAATCCGGTTTTTCCTGGCGGGCCACAAACAGGGCGGTCTGGCCATTGTCGGCGGTGACGACCCGGAACCCTTCCTCGGTCAGATACTCCCGAATCAGGGTGCGCACGTTTTCCTTGTCGTCGACCGTGAGAATCGTCTTTGCCATGCTGTCCTCGCCCGTGGTTGCTCCGGCTCGATTATGCGCTGGATGTGTGTGGAAGATGTTCAGGAGATGTTCGCAATCTTGTCGGGCCGCCGCCGGGAGCGATATCCCGCCCGGCGTACGCCGGGCGGGATATCGCTCCCGACAACACCCTCACACGTTCTAAACAACTTCTTTGCGCGACCGCGTTACAGTATGGCCGGCATCAGAGAGGGCCATACACCATGCTCAAACAACCAACAGCCGCAAAAGGCGCAACCGAACCCACCCCCAAGGGCGCAAACGGCAACGGCGCGGATCCGGATTTCATCGTTCTGATTGACGACGTGCACAAGAGCTTCGTCATGGGCAAGGAAGCGGTCCCCGCCCTGCGCGGCGTCTCGCTCAAGGTCCGCCGGGGCGAGATCCTGTGTCTGATGGGGCCCAGCGGGAGCGGCAAAACGACCATGCTCAACATCGTGGGCGGACTGGACACCGCCAGCCGCGGTCACGTCAGCGTCGACGGGCAGAATGTCATCGCCCTGAGCGAAGAGAAACTGGCCGAGATGCGCCGCAACAAGATCGGCTTCATCTTCCAGAACTTCAACCTGCTCAGCAGCTTCACCGCCCTGGAAAACGTGCAAGTCCCCATGGTCCTGGCCGGCCGGCGCAACGGCAAGAAGGCCCAGGAGTTGCTGACTTCGGTGGGTTTGTCCGACCGGATGAATCATTACCCCAGCGAGCTCTCGGGCGGGCAACAACAACGCGTCGCCATCGCCCGCGCCCTGGCCAACGACCCGCCCCTCATCATCGGCGACGAGATGACCGGCGACCTCGACACCGAGACCTCCTACGAAATCATGCGCCTGCTCGAGGCCACCAACAAAGAGCGCGGGACCACCATCGTCTATGTCACCCACGATCCGCGCATGAGCAAGTTCGCCCACCGCGTCATCCAGATGCGCGACGGGAAGCTCGTCGAGGAGACGGTCGCCTCCGGCGACCGGCCTTAGCGGAGTGCCATGAGCCTGAAATACGTTTTGAGTTCCCTGCGCCGGCGCAAGCTGCGCACGCTCATCATCGCGCTTGCGCTCACGATCGGCGTGGCCCTGGTCGGCGCGCTGCTGGCCCTGGTCGACACCCAGCGCCAGTTCAGCATTCAAACCATCGGCGCCCAGACGGGCGGCTACGACCTGAGCATCACCAAGAGCGATCTCGCGGCCAACACGTTTTTTGACACGGGCACGGTTTCGACCGCCGCCCGCGCGGCGTACCCCCAGATCGCGCAGGCCCTCCCCCGCATCCAGAGCAGCGTCGAAGCGCGCCGCGTCGACGCCTCCACTGGCGACGCGGTCACCCTGATCGCCATCGATGCCGACAATGATGCGTTGGTGTCTCTTGCCCAGCCCGCGTCCAGCAGCGCCACAACCGGCCTCAGCGTGGCCGGCATCCGGGTCGGGACGACCGGTGGGCAGGGCGGCGGACCCGGCGGTCAGGGTGGCGGCTTCCCCGGCGGCGCCCCCCCAAACGGCGCGCCAGGCGGCGCGCCCGGCAACTTCAACAACGCATCCGCCGCCAGCCGCGTGCGCTCAGTCGCCAGCCAGGCCGGTGGTGTCTATCCTCCGACCGCTGGACAAGTCTTTTTGGATTCGACCACGGCCGGCACGCTCGGCGCACAGACGGGCGATGAAATCGAGCTGTCGTATGCCATCCCTGCTCAAAGGCTCGCGGGCGAGGCCGCCGTGACCGGGGTGAGCGCCCCGCGGCTGACGGCCCGCTTCGTGGTCGCCGGTGTGGGCAGCCTGTCCGGCATGGGCAGCAGCGTCAGCAACGGTCTGATCATGCGGCTGGAAGACGCCCAGGCCTGGCTTGGGAAACTCGGGCAGGCCAATCGAATGTTGCTGGTCTGGCAGTCCAAGAACAGCGGCACCACCGATGCCAAGGCGACTGTGACCGAGGCCCGATCGGTCGGCGAGACCGTGCGCGATGACCTGCAGAAGTCGCTGGGATCCGAGTTCACGGTGAGCCTGCCCAAATACTCCCAGCTCGAGACGGCCTCCTCGGCCTTCACCTTCACCCAGACCTACATCACGCTGTATGGCGTGCTCAGCATGAGCATCATCGGCTTGATGGTCAACGCCCTCATGACGACGACCGTCGCCGAGCAGAAATACGACCTTGCCGTTCTGCGCGTGCTGGGCGCGCCCCGCGCGCGGCTGTACGAAGTCGTCATCATCGAGGTGGCGGCCCTCGGCGCAATCGGGATTGTGGTGGGGTTGCTGCTCGGCCGGCTCATCAACGACAACGTCATTGTGCCCATCGTCCTGGCGAATCTCCAGTTGCCCGCGGGCGTGCGGGCGGACTGGACCTTGTCGACCGTGCTGATCCCGACCGCCATCACCATCACGGTCCTGGCCCTGGCCACGATCAGCCCCGCCCAGAAGGCCGCGAACACCAAAGTGATGGTCGTCCTGAATCCTTCGGCGGCCGATCAGCCCACCCTCGAAGATCTGACCGCGCTGCGTGAGCGCCGTGCGGACACGGGCCTGCTGATCGCCGGCATCGTGATGCTCCTATTCAGCGGGGTGATCCTGATTGCCCTGCCGACGGTCTTCACCCGCGGCAACGTGACCGGCCAGACCGTGCTGAACTCGGGGTCGCTGCTGCTGATGGTGGTCGGGATCGCCCTGCTGTTCTACTTTCTCACCACCCCCCTTGAGCGGGTCCTGATCGCCCTGTACAGCTTAATCGCGCCCAAAGCCGCCTTCTTCGCCGGGCGCTACTCGCTGCGCAGCAAGGGCCGGAATGCCCTGATCTCGCTGATGGTGGTGATGAGCGGTGTGCTGCCCTGTCTGCTGGCCACCCAGCTCGCCCTGCAGGACGCCAACGTCGAGACCGACTCGCGCTTCAACAACGGCGCGCCGGTTGTGGCGCAGGTGCGGCAGGCCGGCCCCGCCGGCGGGTTCGCCGACTTCCAGGTCTTTCGGCGGGTGGAGCGCGCCGACGCGATTCTGACCAGCGCCGATTTCGCCACAATTCGAAACCAGGCCGGCATCGCCACGGTTGTGGGTGTGGCTGATAACCTCAATGGCATTCAGGTCAGCGATCGGATCGGCCTGCGCAGCGCGCGGGTCAACCTGGTCGGCGTGCAGGACGACCTCAACAAGGTTCTTTATACCGACCTGCTACGTTGGACAGCGGGCGATGCGACCGCGCTTACCCGCCTGGCCACGGATCGCAACGCTGCCATCATTGGCGATTCGCTGAGCACCGCCCTGGACCTGCGGGTGGGCGACACCCTGCTGGTGAAGGGCACCGGCAACGACCACGAGCGGCAACTCACCATCGTGGCCATCGGCGCCCGCATCCCCGGGTTCAGCCGCTACTTCTCGCGCACCAGCAGCGAGGCCAATGGCAGCGGCGTGCTGGTCAATATCGAGACGTATCGCGAATTGCAGAACGACCCGGCCCTGGGATCGGTCGACCTCACCAAGGACCTGATGAACAAGGTCTTTGCGACGACCCAGCCCGGGGTGAACAACACCACCCTGCTGCGCTCGCTGCGCAACACGCTGAGCACCCAGAACGGAATGACCCTGGTCGCGACCTCCGAACAGATCACAACGGACCGGGCCACCCTCGATCAAAGCCGGGTCTTCATCGTCCTGCTCACCCTGCTGTCGATGGTCACCGCCATCTTCGGCGTGCTCGCGGTCATGTATACGGCCGTGATGGGGCGGCGGGTCGAGATCGGCATGCTCAAGGCGATCGGGGCGGCCCGGGCCGAGCTGCGCGGCATTTTCATCGGCGAGGCGGTGGTGACCACGCTGGCCGCCGGCCTGGCCGGCATCATCGCCGGGACGATGCTCGGGTACGCCTTTGTCCTGAGCCAGCGCCTGCAGGCCGACCTGCCCTTCAAATTCGCCTTCGACTTCAACACCGCCGGCATCATCATCGCGATGGTGGTCGTGGCCGCGGTCGTTGGTGGAACGCTGGCCACCCAGCCTGTGATCCGCCAGAAAGCCATCACCATTCTGCGCGAGCGATAAACACCGCGCTCTATTCATCATGACAATGTCTTCCTTTACACCGATCGGCGCGCGCCGATTCCTGAGCCTGGCGGCCTGCCTGCTGCTGGCCGCCTGCCAGGGCGCCTCACCATCAGCCGCCACGCCCGACCCCGCGGCGCCTGCGGGCGGCCAGTTCCCAGGCGGGGCCCCGCCCCCAAACGGCCAGTTCCAGGGCCGCCCGATCACGGGGACCGGCCAGACCCGCGGCGGACCGCCCGGGCAACTCCCAGGCGGTCAGATCTCGGGGACGATCCCGTTTACGCGGGGCGTGCCGGGTCAGGGCGGCCCGCGCGGGGAGTTCACCGGAACACTGCCGTTCTCGGGCACCTTCCCCATCACCGGAACGGGCCAGGGGCGCGGCCCCAATCCCGGCCGCCCGTTCACGGGCACATTGCCGGGTGAGTTGCAACCCACCGTTGTGGCGGGAGCGGCCCAGGCGACCGCGGTCCCGGGGGCGCGAGCCACGGTCGTTTCAGCAGGCGCTTCAGGGACAGTCGCGAGCGTTTCGGCCACGGGCGCG
>JAGOCU010000384.1 GCA_017998555.1 Thermoflexales bacterium | reverse complement strand
ATACCCCGATCCTGGAAGTGGTGAAGTGGGTTCCCCGCCCCGACTGCCTCAAGGAAGGGGCCGCCGCCGGTATCGCCACCGAACCGGCGCAGCCGGTGCAGCAGCAAGCCGCCGCACCGGCCCCGGCTGCGAACGTGCCGCAGGATGCCGAGTTCTAGGCCGACTCGATCCTGAACAACCGGGCCGCCCTTTCGGGGGCGGCCACCCCTACCATAACAACCCGGCAGGCGAGAAGAAGTGTTGCAAGAGCAATCCGCGCATACCCCAGACCTCGCCGCGATCCGGGCCGATCTCGCGTTCATGACGCGGCGCTGGCACGAGCTGGACCAAAAGACATGGATCGAGGTGCGCGCCTTCGATGACAATGGCATCCCGCAGGTCGGGCGCTTCCGCCCGGACTGGATAGACGGCGACGGCGGCGCGGTCGACTGGATCGCCGACATGAACCGGCGCGGGCGCAACTGCTACGCCGTCCGCAACCCCGTCCGGGACACCGTGGCAGGGGCCGCGAAAGATACCGACATTCTGGCCGCGTTCTACCTCTGGGCAGACTGCGACGAAGGCCACGCAGCGGAAAACGTGCTGCGCTTCCCCGGCCCGAAATGGGTTGCCGCCGTCACGACCGGGAAAATCCCGTCAACCCGCGTCCACACATATTGGGAGCTTGCCCAGCCCTGCACCGACCTCGCCGCGTGGCGCGACATGCAGTCCGCCATCGCCCGGCATTTCGGCAGCGACCCCAGCGTCATCAACCCCAGCCGCATCATGCGCATCGGCGGGACAATATCATGGCCGTCCGCCAAGAAGCGCGGGCGCGGCTACGTCGACGAGCTGACCACGATCCGCACCGAATATCCCGAGCCGCGCGAGCCGGTCACGATGGACCAGATGGCCCGCGCCTTCGCATCGTCCACGCCCGCCGCCCCACTGTCGCAGCAAGCCGCGCCAACCGGGCCAGGCTTCCAGATCGACACTGGCAGCCCGCCGCAAAGCCTCGACAGAGAGCAAATGCGCATCCAGGCCCTGAGCGGCAAGGCATGGCATGACGCCGTGATCCGCCTCGTCGGCTCCTACGTCTCGCGCGGCCTCTCCGACGACGAAATCCACGGCCTGACACAGCCGCTCACGCTGGCGGGCTACACGCCCGAGCAGACCGCCCGCGAGGTGCAGACCGCCATAGACGGGGCGCGCAAGAAGGGCTGGACGCCGGAGCCGGACTTCACCCCCAACTTCGACCACGCCCCGGCGCCCACCGTATCAGATCCTTCTCCGGTCGCGCCGGGCTGGAAGGTCCAGACCGCCGCCGCCTTCACTGCCGATTTCGTCGCGCCGGAATACATCATCGACGGCATCATACAGCGCGGGCGCATCTACACCCTGACCGCCCCGACCGGCAGCGGCAAGACCGCCGCCATGCTCTACGCCTCAGCCGCCATAGCCACGGGGATGCAGTTCTGCTGCAACGAGGTCGAGACCGGCGACGTGCTGTTCATGGCGGGCGAGAACCCCGATGACGTGCGCGCCCGCGTCATCGCCACGCTGGAATTCTATGGCATCAGCCCCGCCGATTGCCGCCTTCACTTCATCGCTGGCACATTCTCGATACGGCAGGACATGGAGAGGCTGAAACAGGAAGCGGCAGCCCTGCCGGACCTCAAACTGGTCGTCATAGACACCTTCGCGGCCTATTTCGACGGCGACGACGAGAACAGCAACGCCCAGGCTTTGGACTTCGCGCGGCTGGTCCGCAAGATCGCCGCCTTCCCGTCCAAGCCCGCCGTCATCATGCCCGCGCACCCCGTGAAGAACGCCACGCGCGGCAACCTCACCCCCAAGGGCGGGTCGTCCCTCCTGAACGAGGTGGACGGCAACCTGACCCTTTGGAACGAGGGCGGCATCCTCACCCTGCACTGGCAAGGCAAGTTCCGCGGCGCGGAGTTCGAGCCGCTGAGCATGGAACTCCAGCGCTACGAAACGAGCCTGATCTGCGACAACCAGGGCCGGATCATGCCCACGATCCTCGCCAAGCCCATCCTCGTTACCAGGGCCATCCAGATCGCCCGCGACAACCTGAAGCTTGAGGACAAGCTTCTGATGAGCATCCGGGACTACCCCGCCATGTCGAACGAGCAGCGCGGCGCAGATGCCGGAGGCGTCCATCGCGAGAAGGTTCGGCGCGCACTCATCAAGATGGCCGAGCAGAAACTGGTCCGAAAATTCCGCACCAACTGGGAGCTCACAAAGGACGGCGAGCGCGCCCTGGAAATCGTGGAGAAGGGAGCCGGATTTGCCCCGGAAATCGACCCCTGAAAGTGTGCAGAGAACTGTGTCAGCGACCTGCTCGCGACACACGCTCGCGACACACCTGACACACCTGTGCAGCGATGTGTCAAAAATCCGCAACCTACTGAAAAACAATGGAGAATGATGTGTCAGAAAATTGCACACCTTGTGTCAAGCCAACCACTGACACACACCCCCGTTTCTTAGAACGGGGTGCTTGTGTCGGAGAGAGCAAAACGCGCCGCCACCGTCGCTTCGGAAAGGCGGCTTCGGCATGACCACGCACAACGCCCGCCATTTCGCCCGGCGCCGCGATCCGCTGGTGCATCCAGGCGCCACGTCCGACGAGATGGCCCTCGGCAACGCACTCGCGCCCTTCGACCGGGCCGTCCGCGAGACCGAAATCAAATGGGGCATCGACCGGCTGCCCGAGATCGTCAGCCCGGAAAGCGCGGCCAAGTGGGGCAGCGCGGTCGGCAAGTTGAACGCCGCCATCGACAGCGGCGACGTGCAGGAGGTGACGGCCCGGGTCGGCGTATGCCTCCGGGGGCTGGCCGCCCTCGATGCTGAAGCCCGCGCCGCCGGACACAAGCCCATCATCCCCGAGGCCTGGGAGATCGACGTCGATGGCGTCACCTGCGCCATCCTCAAGGACGACGCGGCATGGCCGCGCTACGCCGAGATGCGGCCCGGCGTCCGCGTCTACTCGCTGCGCGAGGTCAGCAACGCTCTGGCTGCCTATGGCCAGACCGTCG
>JAGOCU010000385.1 GCA_017998555.1 Thermoflexales bacterium | reverse complement strand
ACGTTCTGGGAGCGCAAGAGCTACTGGTATCCCGATTTGCCGAAAGGCTATCAGATCACCCAGTATCAGTACCCGATGTGCTACGACGGGTATCTCGACCTCGATGTGCGCGATCTGACCGGCGGCTGGAGCGATGCTTCCTATGCGAAACGGGTTCGGATCCGGCGAGCCCATCTCGAGGAGGACACCGGCAAACTCACCCATGCGAACGGCTCCTCGTTTGTCGACTACAACCGCAGCGGCGTGCCGTTGCTCGAGATCGTGACCGAGCCGGATATCTTCAGCGCGCATGAAGCCTATGCGTATCTGAGCGCGATCCAAGACATTGTGCGTTATCTCGGGATCGCCAGCGGCGACATGGAGAAGGGCGCCATGCGCTGCGAGCCCAACATGAGCCTGCGGCCGAAGGGCAGTGACGCGTTTGGGACCAAGGTCGAGATCAAGAACCTGAACTCGCTGCGGGCCGTGCGCGACAGTGTCGCCTATGAGATCCAGCGCCAGACCGCGATCCTGAATACGGGCGGGACGATCCGCCAGGTCACGATGGGCTGGGATGACGCGCGCGGGGTGACCTTCGTGCAACGCGACAAGGAAGACGCCCACGACTACCGGTATTTTCCCGAGCCGGACCTGCCCGCGCTCGATGTCGATGAGACCTGGCTGGCCCAGGTGGCTGGCCGTCTGCGCGAGCTCCCAATCGCAAAGCAGCGCCGCTATCAGGCCGAGTATGGGCTGAGCGCCTATGACGCCAGCGTGTTGACGATGGATCGCGGCGTGGCTGAGTATTTCGAGCGGGCGGTCGCGGGCGGAACCCCGGCCCGGGCGAAGACCATCTCCAACTGGATCAGCACCGACCTGTTTCGGTTGATGAAGGGCGGCGCGACGATCGGCGCGGTCAAGGTTCAGCCCGAGCAGTTGGGCGCCCTCGTCGGCCTGGTCGAAAGCGGGACGATCAACACCACCACGGCCCGGACGGTCTTTGAGGAGATGTTTGCGAGCGGGGCGGATCCCGCCACGATCGTTGCAGCGAAGGGGCTGGGCCAGATCAATGATCTGGACGCGCTGCGGGCGGTCGTCGGCGAGGTCCTGGCGGCCTCGCCTTCCCAGGTGGCCCAATACCTGGCAGGGCAGGAGAAGGTGCTGGGTTATCTGGTCGGCCAGGCGATGAAGGCGACCAAGGGCAAGGGCAACGCCCAGGTGATGGGCGGACTGATCCGGGAGGCGCTTGAAGCGCGGCGGACCGGTTAGTTATGTAACACACGGACCTCCGATATCCCAGACTTATCGCAGGTTATCCCAGATTAATCGCAAAGAGGCACCCCATTGGAGCGCGGGCATCTTGCCCGCGCGCACGCAGCCGAGCATCGCGCCGCTCGGTGTTTCCCCATGGACCGCGCGGGCGAGGCGCCCGCGCGCCAAGGTGTCGCGATCGCGGCTGCGCGCCGGCATGACCCTCGCGCACGCAACGGCTAAAATGCGCCAATGCCCTGCCGACGCACGATCGCGCTGTTTCGCCGCGCGGTGATCCCGCTCATCATTGGGCTCGCCTTGCTGGGCACCGGGCAGGGCGCGCGGAGCGCGGCCCCGCCGAATGACGATCGGTGCGCCCCGGAAGGCAACGCGCCGTGCAATCTTCTTGGTATCGTCAACGGCGGGATCGCGCCAACGGGCGCGGCGGCCCCTGAGGCGGCACAACCGGACCTGCCGGCCGTCGCCCAGAACCCCCGGATGGGGGTGAACTTCGCCAATTATCCAAACAACAACCCCGGGTCGTATGCCCAGGCCCGGACAGCCGGCGCCAAATACGATCGAGTGACGATCAGCATGGCCGCCACCGCGGGCGGATGGGGCGGTTATGACAGCCTGGTCTCGGCTGCGACCAGCCAGGCGATAGAAGTGCTCGGGACCCTTGTCCAGCCAACCTACCCCGACGCGTGCGACACCAGCATCTCATTTGGGGTGTGGTGCGTGCCAAAGGACCTGAACCTGGCCTGGAACCAATCGAGTTGGGGCAACTGGGTCTACCAGGCGGTCAACCGCTACAAGGCCAACATTCATGCCTGGGAGATTTGGAACGAACCCAACCTCGAATTCTGGGCCGGGTCCGACGCGCAGTACGCCCTGCTCCTCAAGCGCAGCTATCAGGCCATCAAGGCGGCGGACCCCGCCGCGACGGTCGTCTTCGGCGGGATCTACCGCGGCAACAATATTGGCCGCACGGTTGGTTTCTGGAACGCCATCGTGGCCGATTCGGAAGCGGCCGCCAACAACTACTTCTTCGACGTCATGGGCTTCCATCTCTACGATGGCGGGCATTGCTCGACCTTTGATGAGCTGGGCTACATGAAGTCGATGATGCCGGCCGTGCTGCAGGGAAAGCCATGGTGGATCACCGAGAGCGGGATCCGGGTCTGGGACTCGGCCCGCGACGGCTACGCGACGCCGTATCAACAGGCCTCCTGGCTGATCTCGAACTACACCTACGCCCTCTACAAGGACGTCAAGCGCTACTATTTCTGGCGCACAACGGATGCGGGCGACACAGCCCAACCGTGGGGCCTGATGAACGACGCGGGGACGCTTCGGCCAGCCTACACCGCGTATCAGGTCGCCGCCCAATACCTGCCGACGAGCTTCGCCTTCAACGTCCGCTACTTCTTTGAGAGCAGCCCGAACCAGACGGCGAACCGGATCACCTTCTACGGCACGCCCCTGGGCCGGGTCAGCGTGTTCTGGAATGTCGGACCGAATCCCCAGACCCTCACCACCTTCGCCGTGCTCAATACCGGCACGCTGGTCGCCCAGGACGGCGGCACCTCCACCTCGACGGCAGTGAACGGCACGCGCACGTTCAACCTGGGCGCCGCGCCAAGCTTCAACAGTTGGAATCCGGGCGACTGCCTGGTGAGCAGCCCGCCCCTGATCCTGATCGAGAAGGACACCCGGCCCCCGGTCGCGACGATGAACGGCCTGCCCGCCGTCAGCAATTCGACACTGGTCGGGCTATCGTGGACGGGCACCGACGCGCTAGGCGCCGG
>JAGOCU010000386.1 GCA_017998555.1 Thermoflexales bacterium | reverse complement strand
CAACGACACTCATACAACACGTCCAAACGCCGACGCGGCCTGGCCGGCCAGCGTAAGGCTGCCCGTCACCGCCGTCGACTCGCCCAGACGCACGATCTCATCGATGGCATCGCGCAGACTGGGGGCGACCGTCGCGCGCGCGCCGCGCTTCTGGGCGATGGCCAGCAGCGCCTCGGCCGGCAGCCCGCGCGGGTGATCGGGCTTGACGAAGATCCAGCGCTGGGCGCGCTGGCGGAGGGCGTTGAACATCCCTTCAGCATCCTTGTCGGCCAGACAGCCGAAGATGAACGTCCAGCGCCGGCCCGGGTAGAGCTCGGCCAGGGTCATTGCGAGCTTGTTGACGCTGTCGATGTTGTGCGCGCCATCGGCAATCAGCGGCGGTTCGGCCCGCAACACGTCGAATCG
The DNA here is from genome assembly GCA_017998555.1 of Thermoflexales bacterium. Classification (GTDB taxonomy): domain Bacteria; phylum Chloroflexota; class Anaerolineae; order J036; family Brachytrichaceae; genus Brachythrix. Next base: position 2,633 of record JAGOCU010000386.1, on the reverse strand, counting down.
GGCCGCCCAGATCACCCGGCGCAGGCCCTCATGGGCGGCCTTGGGGCTGAATGGCTCGCCGCGCTGGCGCAGCGCATCCAGCGTCGCGATCACGGCGGTGGCATTCTCCATCTGGTGCAGCCCGAGCAGCGGGATCTCATACCAGCCCTCGAACTCGCTCAAGTAAGGCTTGTCGACGCTCCGGATCCGAGCGACCTGCTTGACCTGGAACGACTGCATGCGGCGCTGGTCGGGGAGCGGAGCCGCCTCGCGCGCCTCGGGCCGCCGGTTGGACTCGGTGGCGGCGGCGATACCCCGCCAGTGATTGCCCAGCACGGTCAGCGGCGCGTGCCGCTCGCGCGCGACCCGCTCGATCACCTGGGCCGCCGGAAGCATCTGGCCATGACTGATGACCGGCACGCCTTCCTTGATGATGCCGGCCTTCTCCGCCGCGATCAGGGCCAGCGTGTTCCCAAGCTGGGCGGTGTGATCGATGCTGAGCGAGGTGATGACGCAGGCCTGCGGCAGGATCGCGTTCGTGGGATCGAGCCGCCCGCCCAACCCGGTCTCGACCACCGCCCAGGCGCAGCCAACATCGGCAAAGTGGGTGAGCCCCATCGCCGTGATGGCCTCAAAGGTGGTCGCGCCCTGGATGCTTGCGACCTCGATCGCCGAGCGCACCCGATTGGCGAGCGCCGCGGCATCGTCCATCGAGATCCAGTGCCCATCCACCCGGATGCGCTCGCGGAAATCGACCAGGTGGGGCGAGGTGAACAGCCCGACCTTGTAGCTCATCTGGCGCAGGGCCGAATCGAGCATCGCGCAGGTGCTGCCCTTGCCCTTGGTGCCGGCGACATGGATCGACTTGTAGCGTTGTTCAGGATGCCCGAGCGCTTCCAGCAAGGTCCGAATTCGGTCAAGCCGGGCGATCTCGGGGTCGTCGGCTCCGGAGCGCTTGTCGAAGCTGGCCAGCCCATACAACCAGTCGAGGGACTCGGAATACGTCATCATGGGCGGGACAAGTATACGGGCTGGGGATCGGAAATACGCAAATCGGAATGCAGAAGTCAGACTGTAGAATGAGATCGCAGACCGAATTCCGGCTTGTGAATTCTGCATTCGACCTATGGAACTCACTGTCTTCATCCTGCTTGGCGTCATCGTTATGGTTGCGTTGTTGACGCGGCGGGTGGCCGCCCGACAGCGCGACGCGAATCGCGCCGACACCAACGACCCGCGGAAACCCCAGGAACCCACCGAATGAACGTATTGCTCTCCGTCTCCGACAAACACGGCCTGATCACCTTTGCCAGCGGCCTGCGCGAGCGCGGGGCGCAACTCATCGCCAGCGGCGGGACCGCCCGGGCGCTGGCCGCCGCCGGCCTGCCGGTCCGGACGGTGGAGGACGTCACCCACTCACCGGAGATCCTCGAGGGGCGGGTCAAGACCCTGCACCCGGCCATCCACGCCGGTATTCTGGCCCGAGACACTGATGCGGACCGGGCCGACCTGGCCCGGGTGGGCGCGCCGATGATCGACCTGGTGGTTGTCAACCTGTATCCCTTCCAGAAGACGATCGCCCAGCCGTATGTCACCCTCGCCGACGCGATCGAAAACATCGACATCGGCGGGGTGGCCCTGATCCGGGCCGCGGCGAAAAACTACGCCCGGGTCGCCGTGGTGTGCGATCCGCACGATTACGAGCTGGTCCTGCGCGACCTCCATCAGCACGGCTTTGTGTCGATTCAGACCCGCGAGGTGCTGGCGCTGAAAGCCTTCGCCCACACCGCCGCCTACGACAGCGCGATTCGCGACTACCTGGCCGGCGCGCGCCCGGCCGGCGCATCTGGCGACACGCTCACCCTGCGCCGCGCCCAAACCCTGCGCTACGGCGAGAACCCGCACCAAAGCGCCGCCCTGTTTGGGTTGGGCGAAGGGCCGCATGGACCGCTGGGCGGCAAGTTGCTGCAGGGCAAGGAACTGAGCTACAACAACCTGCTCGACCTCGACGCGGCCTGGAAGACGGCCCGCCATTTCGAGCTACCCACCGTCGCCATCGTCAAGCACCTCAGCCCGTGCGGGATCGCGTCGTCGGATGACCTCGAGACGGCGGTCCGGGCCGCGGTGGCCAGCGACCCGATCTCCGCGTTTGGGGGCGTCGTCGCCTTCAACCGGGTGGTGGACGCATCTGCGCTTGAAGCGTTTGGCGAGCTGTTCCTCGAGGCCATCGTCGCGCCCGGGTTTTCCCCTGACGCGGTCGAGCGCCTGCGCCGGCGCAAGAACCTGCGCGTCGTCGAGGCGCCGGCCGAGCTGCGCGAGGTCTACGAATACCGCTCGATCACGGGCGGGATCCTGCGCCAGTCGATCGACCTGGGTGATCCGACTGACAGCGCGTGGAAGGATGTCGCGGCTCGGACGGCTACGGACGCCGAGACAAACGCGCTGCGCTTTGCCTGGGGCTGCGCCCAGCACGTCAAGAGCAACGCCATCGTCTTCGCCCGGGAAGTCGTGCCGGGCACCGTGGCGACGGTCGGGATCGGCGGCGGGCAGCCCAATCGGGTCGATTGCGTGCGGATCGCGGTGGCCCGGGCGGGCGACCGCGCGCGCGGGGCCGTGATGGCCAGTGACGCCTTTTTCCCCTTTCCGGACGGAAT
>JAGOCU010000047.1 GCA_017998555.1 Thermoflexales bacterium | reverse complement strand
ATGTGTCGCAGGTCGATGAGCATTTATACCCAGCGGCTGTCGAAGAAGGCGCATACGCGCTCGAGATACCGCTCGGGATTCTTCGCGTAGCACCCGCCATGGCGGGCCCCGGGCACGATCCACAGGTCGCACTCCGGGCGGGCCGCCCACAGCGCATAGGCGTCCTGCACCGGCACGACCCGGTCGCGATCGCCATGGATGACGAGCACCTTCTGCCCGTCGACCTTGCGCATCCAACGCACTGGCCGGGCGTCGCGAAGATCGCTGCCGGCGAAGCGCTGGGCGAGCCACCAGCCGGGCAGGGCGAACACCAATGGCAGGCGCGTAAGCGCGCGCCAGCGGTTTCCGATCAAGGCGGGCAGGTCGGCATAGCCGCAATCGGCGACGACCGCCCGAATCTCGGGTTCAAGGGCGAGCGCGCCGATGCTGGCCGCCGCGCCCATTGAAACGCCCAGCAGGCCAATCGCGCCCGGGCCAAAGCCCTGGCCACGCAACCAGTCCCACGCGCCGAGCACATCCAGCCGCTCGCGGTCGCCAAAGGTGTGGCCTCCGGCTTCGCTCTGCCCGTGCCCGCGCATATCGAGCATCAACACGTGGAAACCGCGGGCTTGCAGCCGGCCCGCGAATTCCGCGAAGCGCCCGAAGAACTCGGCGGTCCGGCTGGCGTCTTTGCCGTGGGTGAGAATGATTGCCCGTTGGGCGCCGGGCGCCGGCATCGACCAGGCCGCCAGGCGCGGCCCGCCGCCGCGCGGGCTGAGGGCGACGTCCTCGCAGGATGCGCCCCGTCGCGCAGGCGACTTGCGCGGGTTGAAGATGCGCCGGGGCGTCCCGATCAAAAACGCCAGCATGGCGGTTCCCAGCGCCACGCCGCCCAACGCGGCCGCGCTCACTCCGGCCGCCCCGGCAACCAGCCGAAAAAACGCGCGCATTTGCATCAACTCCGTAATACCCGGGTCGCGCCCGCCGCCAGCAAGGCGTCGGCCACGGATGCCGCGTGCTCGGCGTCGCGGGCAAGGGCGATCATGTTGCCGCCGCGGCCGCCGCCCGACATTTTTGCCCCGAGCGCGCCCGCGCCGCGCGCGGCAATGCACAGCGCATCGAGATCAGCGTTGCTGACCGTCAGCGATTGCAGCAAGGCGTGATTGGCGTTCATGGCTTCGCCCAGTTGGACCAGATCGCCGGCGAGCAACGCGTCGCGCGACAGGGTGACCAACCGCGCGATGCGATCGAAGATCGCGTCATACGCTTCCGGGTCGCGCTGCCAGGCGGCCCGCACGTCGCCGACGGGCACCCGGGTTGGGGTCGATTCGCCCGTGTCGCCAATGACCAGCGCCAGTGTTTCCGCGGCGGGCAGGATCTGAGGCGGCTGACCGCGGATGAACCAGACCGGTTGCTCAAAGGCGACGACGGTGTTGTCGATCCCGCTGGGTGTGCCGTGGTGCATCTGCTCGACCTCAAACGCGAGGGCGCTGAGAGCCTCCGGCGAAAGGGCATGCCCAAAGAACGCGGCGGTGGCCCGGGCAGCCGCGACCGAGGTGGCAGCCCCGCTGCCCAGATTCGCGCCGACGGGTATGTCCGATGTCAGGCAGAGCGTGAAGGGGCGCCAGTCACCCTGTTCGGGGCTCATCCCGATCCGCGTCAGGGTGAGTTGGATGATGCGGGCAAGCGGCCGGCCGGGCTGCAGCCGCATCCAGTAGCGGGCGTTGATATCGGGCGCGATCACCTCGACGTCATCGGCCCGCGAATCATCGCCCGGCCCGCGCGCCGTCGCCGTTGCGGTTGCCCGAAGGCGCGGCAAGGGCAGCGCGATCGCCGGCCGGCCATACACCACGGCGTGCTCGCCGCACAGGATGACCTTCGCGCACGCGCTGCTGATAGTTGCCACGCTCAGTTTGCCTGGCGCCAAGAGCAAAAGGGCAATGCTTGTTGCCGGAAGCGATATCCCCCCGCTTCGCGGGGGGATATCGCTTCCGGCGATGCGTATTCCTTTGGGCTCTTGCCGGCGCCTACTTCTTGGTGTCAGTCACCAGGACCGTGGTTGTCTCGCCGTCGCGGGTGATCATCAGCGACACATCCGAATCGGCCTTGGCAAAGCTGATGGTCATCATCTCCCCAAAGCTGTTCTCCTCGCCGACCTTGTATCCGAGCGCGGCCAGTTCCTTCTTGTAGAAGTCGGCCACAACCTTGGCGACATCCTTGACCTTGAAGCTGGTCAGGCTGCCGATCGACGACTTTTCGGTGGCGCCGGGCGGCACCGGCAATCCAGTGCCTGGCTTCGGGCAGTCCGCCGGGATCGTGATGGCGTTGATCTTGTTGATGTCCGTGAGGTCATAGGCGATGGTCAGGGTGCCTTCGCCCTTGGTTGCGCCAAACAGCCCCAGGCTTGCGCCCTTGGCCGTGGTCGAATACTTGACCGCGTATCCGCCATCCCGGGCGACCCACACGTTTCCGACGACGGTCGCTGCCGCGCCCAGGGCCACGTTTTTCTCGTCGATGGCGTATTGATCAACCACGACCCCATTGACGGTATCGCCGCGCTTGACCAGCTTCGCGTTGCGCGTGCCGCCGAGGATGTCGGACGGTTTGAACGGCGTGGAATTGCTCTGGGTGTTGGAGCCGGTCATGCCAAAGCACTTCTCGGCCCCGGTCTTTTCGGGGGCATAGATGTAGAAGGAGTCCCCGACCTGGAACCATTCGAACGCTTCTGCGCTGGGTTTGTCGGTGGTCTTGGTGCTCAGGCTGAAGTGCTGATCCTTGCTGGCCGTAATGTATTCCTGCAGCCAGCTCATGCTGCCGGTCTGCGCGACGCCCTTTTCGTCCTTGCCTTCCCACGTCATGGACCAGGCCAGGCGGTAGCTCTTCAGCTTCTCCAGGTTTTGCTCGAGGTCGTTCAGGTCGACCGGGGCGCCGCCTGCAGGCGCTTCGGTGGCTTTGAGCGCCTCAGTCGCGCGCGGGGCGGTGGTGGCTGCGGGTGCCGTGGTGGCGGCGGGTCGCGGGGTGGCTGCGGCGGCCGGGGGCTGGGTGGCTGCCGCGGCCGGCGGCTGGGTGGCCGCGGGCGCCTTGGTCGGTTCGGCCTGGCCTCCGCAGGCGGCCAAAGACAGTGCCGTGAGTCCGGCGGTGAGGGCGATTGACAAACGTTTCATTGTTCCTCCTGATGACTGCGCGGCATCCGGGCAACCGGGGCAGTCACTACAAGCCTATTGAACCACGATTTCGCAGAGGATGGCGCATTGTTGCCAGAATCGATGCTGCCCGGTTGCGCCGGGCAGCATCGATTCTGGCGGGACTATTTGACGATGTACAGCACCAGCACGACCGAGGCCGCCCACAGCGCGCCCGCAATCTGGATGGGGCGATCCTTGAAGACGATCTCCTCGGGCGCGCCGCCTTCGCCCCGCACGTGAACGAGATAAAGATAACGGAAAATCCCATAAAGCACAAACGGAATCGTCAGCATCATGCTGTGGTTCGCGGGCAGTTGGGGGGCGGAGAACGTGTAGAAGCTGTAGGCGACAAGCGCAGCCGCGGTCACGATGGAGATGATCTGGTCCAGGAGCGGCAGGTTGTATTCGCCCAGAATGGCCCGGGTGCTGGTCCGGCCTTTGAGCTCGACCAGTTCCTGGCGACGCTTGCCGAAACCGATGATGAGGGCGAGCAGCGACATGCACACGAACAGCCAGGGCGAGAAACGCTCGGCGTTCACCAGCGGCACACCAGCCGCAACGCGAAGGACAAACCCGGCCGCGATGGTCAGCACATCAACGATGACGATGTGCTTGAGCTGATACGAGTACCACACGTTCATCGCCAGATAGACCAGACCGATCCAGCCGAAAATCGGGTTGAGCACAAAGGACGCAATCAGGGTCGCGATTCCGATCACGGCCGCCATGACGATGGCCAGCCGCGGAGAAATGTCGCCCCGCGCGATGGGCCGGTTGCGCTTCTTGGGGTGCAGCCGGTCCTTCTCCACGTCGACGGCGTCGTTGAGCAAATACACCGACGAGGAGAGCAGGCACAGCGCGAAAAACCCGGCGATGGTGGCCGTGAGCGGACCCGGTTGGAGCATCTTGCTGTCAAAGACCAGCGCCGCAAAGACAAAGCCGTTCTTCACCCACTGGCGCGGGCGCATCGTCTTGATCAGCCCGACGATGACCCGGCCGGGACCCGCTGGCGCGGCCGCGACCTCATTCGACTCCATAGGCGACGATCATAACCTGCCGTAGAAGGCCGCCTGTACAATGCCTCCCCAGAATCGCTAACCGACTTTGCTCCGGAGGCGATATCCCCCGCCTTGGCTCACGCCGGGGCGGGGGATATCGCCTCCGGGAGCAGGTTGGGTTAGGAGTTCTGAGCACCATGTCCCAAGTTGCGCCACTCTTGAACAACCGTTACCGCCTTCTGGCTGTCGTCGCCAGCGGCGGGATGGCCACGGTATACAAGGCCCAGGACACCTTGCTGAGCCGCATCGTCGCGGTGAAGACGCTGCGTGACCGCTACGCGCAGGACCCGATCTTTGTCCAGCGCTTTCGCGAGGAAGCTCAGGCTGCGGCCAACTTGAACCACCCCAACATCGTCACCATCTACGATGTTGGCAAGGACATGATCAACGGTGTCCCCCGGCACTACATCGTGATGGAGTATGTCGAGGGCCAGGATCTCAAACAGGCGATTCGTGAGCGCAGCCTGACCGCCAGCCCGTTTGGCATCGCCGAGGCGGTGGACATCGCCCGTCAGGTGGCCGAGGGCGTCGGCTTCGCGCACCGGCGCGGTCTCGTGCACTGCGACCTCAAGCCCCAGAATGTGATTCTGACCCCCGAGGGCCGGGCCAAGGTCACCGACTTCGGCATCGCCCGGGCCTACACCTCGATGGTGGCTGAGAAGAGCGAGACGGTGTGGGGGACGCCCCAGTACTACGCGCCCGAGCAGGCCACCGGCAACTCGCCCACGCCGGCCAGCGATGTCTACAGTATTGGCGTCGTGCTCTACGAGATGCTGGCCGGGCGGCTGCCATTTGACGGCAAGGATGCCCGCGAGCTGGCCCGTCAGCATCTCAATGTTGAACCGGCTGAATTGACCTCGCTCAACCCCAATGTGCCGCTGCAGCTCGAGGCCATTGTGCGGCGGGTGTTGTCCAAGGATCCGGCCAACCGCTATCGCGACGCCGATCAACTCGCCCGTGTGTTGACCGCCTATCTTCAGCAGGGCGAGGAATACACAATCGCGCACCCCGCCGCCCCGATCGGCACGTCGCCGACCCGAACGGGGAATGGCGGCACGCCGGCGCAGAACAGCGGGCCGTCTCAGGCGGCCCGCGCGGTGCCGTTGCCGCAGAAGCCCGCCGCTTCGCGGCCCGCCGCCCAGACCGGCCCGAGCATCGGGATGAGCGCTTCTGCGCCCGCCGCTACGGGACCGCAGCGCGGCATGACCGGTTCCTCGGGCGCCTATACCGCCGCCGACGGCGCGGAGCCGGGTCGCGGATCGAATGACATCCTGCTTTGGCTCTTGGGATTGATCGTAATCGTGTGCCTGGCCGGCCTGGTCGTGCTGTATGCCTTTGTGTATCGGGCCTATACCGACCCAAACCGCGGCCTCGCCCCGACCCCGACTGCGCAGGCCGCGACGAACACCAACACGCCGCCGCGGGTCACCCTGGCCGTCCCGGGGGTCATTACCCTGACCTCCGTGATCAGCCTGCCCGTGGAGATCGCCCAGGCCCAGCTTGGCCAGCTCGGCTTGCAGACCCGCATTGAAGAACGGCCGGACGGCGCGGCCATCCAGGCCATTGTCCTGGCTCAGAGCCCGCCAGCGGGGACACGCCTCCAGCAGAACAGCGTCGTCACCCTGATCGTGGCAAAACCCGTGCCGCAAGCCGAAGTGCCCCAGGGCCTGGTCGGGCGCAAGCTCGACGACACGATCAGCCAGACCCTGCGTGCCGTCGGCTGGACAATCGTGTTGAGCGAAACAGGCGACTACAAGCCCGAGAAAGAGATTCTGGATTCCGATCCCAAGGCCGGAGCCAAGCTCTCGGTCAGCGGCACACTCACCCTCACCGTGAGCACGGGCGGGCGCTTTGATCTGAACGTGCTGATGCCACCGGTCGTTCTTGAGAATGTCCGCCTCACCCGGGACAGCTACGAGCCCGGCCAGCGCCTGCGCTTCGACGTGAAGTGGCGGTCCACCGGAGCCATCAATCGCGGGTATCGGGTGGCCTGGTTTCTCATCCACAGCAGCGGCGGCGTCATCCGCCAGGGCGAGGACCGTGAGCCGCGCAATAACGGCACACCCGTCCCGACCGTGACCTGGCGGGCCGGGACCATCGTCAATGACAGTTACGAGCTGGCCATCCCGGTCGAAGCCTTGCCCGGCCGGTATCGGATCGGCATCCTGATGTATGACGGCAGCAACCGGCTGCGGGTGACTGATCCGGGCAAGGCCACAACAGATGGCAACGATATGGTGTTTCTGCGCGAGATCGACATCCGCTAAGTAGAGACGCGCCGCGGCGCGTCTCCGCGAGATCGATGTGCGCTAAGAGACGCGCCGCGGCGCGTCTCTACTCAGCGGGGCATGGCGCATGGGGAGGCCTGGCGCAACCTGTGCGGCAGGTTGCGCGTAGTAGTTCCCACACTGTGAATGCAATATCCATTGGCGCTTCCGGCGGATTCGCCCGGAGCGGGGTTTTCCCGATGACCAGAACACCGGCCGCAACGGCGCGCCCGGTCTCCACGGCGTTACCCCCGGCGCAGGCCGACGTGGCGCCTCCGATGGATGAGGTGGCTGAGGAGCGGGCCAGGATCCGGGCCGTCCTGGACGGCGACACTGAACGGTTTCAGGAGCTGGTCGAGGTCCATCAGGACCGGGTCTATCGTCTGGCCTTGCGCATGCTCAACAACGAGGAGGATGCTCGGGACGCCGCGCAGGATGCCTTTTTGAAGGCTTACCGGCAACTCGCGTCGTATCAGCAGGAGTGGCGCTTCAAGACCTGGCTGATGTCGATCACTTCGAATCTGTGCATCGATCGCATTCGCCGGCGCCGGATCGAGCCTTTGGCCTTCTCCGATCAGCCGCCCAACGCGGATGGCGAGACGCCCGAAGTTGAGATTCCGAGCCACGATCCTGGGCCTGACGCGCAGGTGGCCGCCAACGAGCAACGAGACGTGCTGAACCAGATGATGGCGGCCTTGCCCGAAGAGGACCGGCGGATGGTCCACATGTTCTATGTCGCAGACATGAGTTACGAAGAAATCGTGCAGGCCACGGGCGCCAGTTTGAGCGCGGTGAAGTCGCGTTTGTTCCGCGCGCGACGCGCGCTGGCTCAATCGCCCCTGACAAAGCGGCTGACGGTATGAGGAGGGTGGACATGGCACCAGCGATTGACCTTGACCTGATGATGATGAGGGCCCTTGACGGCGAGGAACTGGCCGCCGACGAGCGGGCCGCCCTCGAGGCGCATTTCGAGGCGCATCCCGAAGAGCGTGACCTTTTCGAGCGCATGGCCGTTGTCCATCGCGCTTTCGCCGGCGTGCCGCCAGTCGTTGCCCCGGCGGGTTTCTCGGCCGGGGTCATGGCCGCAGTCCGGGCGCAGCCCGCTCAGCGTGTCGCGCCCGCGCGCGAGAGTGGCTCAGCGCGCTTCATGGTTGCGGCCGGACTGGCGGTGTTTGGCGCCCTGAGCATGATCATCTTTGCCACCGTCCTGGCAATCCTCATTCCCCCGCAGGCCTGGTTGACCTGGCTGTCGGCGGCGAGCGCCATCGTCGATTCGTTCCTCGATTTGCCGCGGGCGATCCTGTCCCTGACCTTTTCGTTTGCGCGGGGCGTTATCGAAGCGCCGGCCGGCCTTGCGGCCCTCGGGGCGCTGGCCGCGCTGGTAGGCGGCTGGATGTTTGCCATGGTCAGGCTGCTCTCGCCGCGTAGGGCGCTCGCGCGGCGATAGGCAAGCGTGTGAGACGTTGAGCCGCACCTTCAAGGTGCGGCTCAACTCTTTTTCTGGGCCTCCGCAACCTTCACCCCCGCGGGCGCGTATTGACGAATACGCCGCGCGCCTTCATATGAGCGCGGCCACACGCGAGGCAGAAGATGAACACACGAATCACACTCACAGCCGTCGCCGCCCTGACCGCCGCGGCCCTGATGATGTCGGGCTGTGGCGCTCAATTGCGCACGGTGAATACGGGTCCCACCCAGTCCCTGCGCGTCAGCATCCCGTATCCTGAATTGGTCGAAGATGTCTGGCGCGTGTCACTGACCACCGGCGCGGCCCGGGTGCGGGTAACGCCGGGCGAGGAAGGCGTTCTGATGGGCCGCATCGATTACAACTTCGAACCCATCATGCCCGTTCTCACCACCGGATCGCGCAGCGTTGATGTGCGCCAGGGCAACTATGTGGGAACGCCCCCAGCCAATCTGCAGAATGACTGGACGCTCAGCCTGGGCAAGCGTGTCCCGATGAACCTGGTCGTCCGCGAAGGCGCGGCGGATTCGGACTGGGAGCTTGGGGGCGTACCCCTCCGCGATGTGGACTGGGCGGTCGGCGCGGCCGACACCGAGATTCGCTTCAGCGCGCAGAACCCGCAACCGATGGAGCGCTTCAAATTGACGAGTGGCGCGGCCCGGGCCCGTCTGCGCGGCCTGGCCAACGCCAACATCGGCGAGGCCAAATTCAGCGCGGGAGCGGGCGAACTCATCCTGGCCTTTGACGGCAAGCTGACCCGGAATGCCCAAATTACGTTGGACGGCGGCGCGTCGTCGCTGACGATCGAGAGCGCCGGGACGCCGATCCGCGTGATTGTGGACGGCGGGCTGACCAGCGTGCGGACCGAGGGCTGGACCCGCAGCGGTGACACCTATGATTCGCCTGGCCGCGGCGGCGTCTCCGGCCCTACCGTGACGATTCGCGCGACGCTGGGCGTGTCATCCCTGCGCCTGCGCTAGGCGCGCGCGCAACAACCACATGGAGAGACTCATGCGACATCACTCATTCACCCGCCTGGCTCTGGCCGCGTTCGCAGGCTTGACGATTGCGTTGTGCGGACCGGGCCTGGCGATGGGCCAGACCCCCGAGCCGCCGGCCCCGACCGAGCGGCGCACCCTGCGCTCGCAAAGCATCTTTGGCGACAACTTCACCCTGCGCAGCAACGAAACCATTGACGGCGATCTGTCGGTCTATGGCGGCAACGTCGTGCTCGAAGAGGGCAGCCGGGTTGACGGCAAGCTGAATGTCTTCGGCGGCAACATCGACATCGCGGGCACGGTCCGCGGGGATCTGACCATGGCCGGCGGGAATGCCCGCCTGCGCAAGAGCGGCCGGCTTGAGGGCAACCAGACCTTTCTGGGCGGCCGGCTTGACAACGACGGGGGCTATGTGAGCGGGCGCAGCACGCAATTGCCTCTGCCATCCGCGCCCGCGACGCCGCGCGCGCCGACGGTGACCCCATCGCCGTTTGATTGGTACTTCCGGGCCGTGCGCGACTTCTTTGGCAGCCTGGTCAGCATCGGGCTGGCGGTGCTGGCGGCTGTTGCTGTGATCGCGCTCTTCCCGCGGCATGCCCGCCAGGTCGAGGGCGTTCTTCGCGAGAGTGTGCTGGTTTCGGGCGGGCTGGGCGCGTTGACGATGATTGCGGTACCGGTGATCGCCGTCGTCCTGGCGATCACGATCTGCCTGATCCCGGCCAGCCTGTTGGCGGGCGTGGCGCTTGTTGCGGCGGCCCTGCTTGGATGGGCGGTGGTATCGCGGGTCGTGGGCGAGCGCGTCATGCAGGCCCTGAACCGGGCCGATTGGACGCTTCTGGGGCAGACCGCGGCCGGGGCGCTGCTGCTGGCGGTGCTGGGCGCCATTCCCATCCTGGGCGGGCTGCTGTCCTTCCTGGCGACGGCCGCCGGGGTTGGAGCGGTGGTCCTGACCCGCTTTGGCACGCAGCCCTATCCGCCACCGGCGCCCGCCGCTCCGGCCAGCGCAGCGCCGGCGGCCATGGTCGCGGCGGAGCCGATCGATCCCCAGATCTAGACCGGCGGCAGCATTCAATGGGGGCGGTCGCATCCCCCCCGCAAACTCTCGAGGAGATGGCGATGACGACACCACAAGGGCCGGGACGGCCCACAACGACAACGCAGTCCAACAGTCCGGGCTGCCTGATTCAAATCCTGTATTTCCTGCTGATCGGCTGGTGGCTGGGCGGGGCCTGGGTCATCGTGGCCTGGGTGCTGATGGTCACCATCCTGGGCTTGCCGATTGGCGCGGCGATGCTCAACGATGTCCCGCAGGTGATGGCCTTGCGCGGCCGGCGGGTGGTTGAAGTGCAAGCGAGCGGCGCGGTCCGCGAGGCGCCCCAGATCTCGATGCTCGTCCGCGCGCCATACTTCCTGCTGGTCGGCTGGTGGGCGAGCGCGCTCTGGCTGTCTGCGGCATATGCGTTATGCATGAGCGTAATCGGGATCCCGATCGGCTTTTTGATGTTTGACCTGACCCCGGCGATCGTGTCGCTGAAGCGGATCTAGAAGCCCTTCCAAAAATTCCTGGCGAGATCACACTCCCCGCGCGAAGCGCGGGGAGTGTGATCTCGCCAGAAATTTATGATCTAATCCGCCCCGATATGGCGCTGAATGGACATCATCCCTGGGTGCGTTTCAGCGATCGTTCGCATCTGCTCAGACCCAATGCTTCTGAGCGCAGCTACGGTTGCGCCATCGTTGACGCGGATGGAGACGGCCGGCCAGAGATCTTGTGCGGCACGGTCGCGGGTCCGAACCGCCTGTTCAGGGCCCAGGGCGGGGCCTGGGTGGACGTCGCGCCGCCGGAGCTCGCCGACGCGGGCGCAAGCGCGATTGGCGTGGCGGCCGCCGATGCGAACGGCGACGGGCGGTTGGATTTCTACATCCTAAACACCAGCGCCTTTGCCGGGCCGAACTCGGAACCCGATCGGTTGCTCATCAACCAGGGCAATGGCCGCTACGAAGACGTCATGGCCCGCCATCCGCAGCGCAATCTCGCGGCCGGCCGAAGCGTGGCTTGGCTGGACGTGCTGGGCGATGGACATTTCAGCGCCTATGTCTGCAACTACGGCGCGCCAAACCGGCTGTATTTCAATGATGGCAGCGGGAATTGGCCCGACCGAGCCCCTCATTTCGGTCTGCATCGCGTCACCGGCGGGCGCGGATTGGTCTGCCAGGACATCCTTGGCGGGGATGCGATGGACATCTTTTGCGTCAATGAGAATGACGC
>JAGOCU010000383.1 GCA_017998555.1 Thermoflexales bacterium | reverse complement strand
TCCAGCTCCACGCTCATCGTCACCATGTGCCCATCGATGACGTGGACGCGGTTGCAGTGCGCGCTCACCGCGATATCGGCGTCCTCAATCCGATCCGCGCCCAGCGCGCCGAGCAGCTTGCGGGTCTCGGCCCCGACCTTCTCTTCCTCGCCCTTGATGAAGGGCAGCACATTGTCGGTGATGTCCAGCGAGGGCACTCCCGGATAGCCCGCCCCGCTGATCGCCTGCATCGACACGCAGAACACCCGCTTCACCCCAAACCGGTCGTGCAGCGGGCGCAGGGACATGGCCGGTCCGGAGACGGTGCAATTGGTGTTGCACACGATCCCACCCGTCCAGCCCCGTGCCGCGCGCTGGTGGCGGAGCAGGGCCAGGTGCCCGGCGTTGACCTCGGGGATGACCAGCGGCACGTCGGCGGCCATCCGATAGAACGAAGCATTCGAGAAGACCGTCATCCCGGCTCGGGCAAAGGCCGGCTCGGCCTCCTGGGCGCTCTCATTGGGCAGGGCGCTGAAGACAAAGCGGGTCTCGGGTGCTGCCCGCTGCACTGCGCCGGCGTCGGTGGCCAGCAGCGTACGGTCGCGCAGCGCAGCCGGCATGTCGCCGTCGGTCACCCAGCGGGCGGCCTCGGCGTAGCGCTTGCCCTCGCTCCGGTCGGAGGCGGTCAGGGCCACGATCTCGAACAGAGGATGGTCTTGGAGCAGTTGAACAAAGCGCTGCCCCACGGCGCCGGTGGCGCCCAGGACCGCGACGGGAATCCGTGTCGTCATAGGGGTTGAGGATGATACCTGACCCCGGCTACCTGCGGGCACCCCTGCCGGGGTGCCGGAGCGGACGATGAGGCCCGCCCTTACCTGCATCCCGAAGGGATGCAAGCCGGTAGCCGGCGGTTGAGCGAAGCGATACCGCCGGAAACGGAGCGCGCGTCAAATATGAAATGGAACGTCCAATCCGTCACCCAGGCGTGGACGGTTTCACCACAAAGGCACAAAGGTGTATATGTATTCTTTGTGTCTTTGTGCCTTTGTGGTGAAAACCCGAAACCACCGACGGACCTCATTAAGTCATTCGTCTTCCGTCGGTTACACTCCCCCCGTGCGAGTGGTCGATCTTTTCTGTGGATGCGGCGGCATGTCGCTCGGGGCGCGCCAAGCGGGCTTCGAGGTCATCGCCGGGCTCGACTGCGACCCCATCGCCATCCAGACCTACCAGCGCAACTTCGGGGCCGAGCGCGGGCGCCTGGCCGACCTGGCCAGCCTCGAGCCGCGCGCCTTTGCCCGCAGCGTGGGTCTGCGCCGCGGCGAGCTTGACCTCTTGATCGGCGGGCCGCCCTGCCAGGGCTTCAGCAAAAACGTGCCGCGCGCCCAGCGCACGCATGAAGATCCGCGCAACCTGCTCGTCCAGCGTTTCCTCGCCTTTGTCGAGCATCTCCGTCCGCGGGCCGTCATCATGGAAAACGTGGCCGAGATGAAGAACGGGTTTGGGGGCGCCTTCAGCGCCGAGATCGCCGAGCGCCTGGGCGCGGCCGGCTATGCCGTCGAGGCCCGCGTGCTGCGCGCCTCCGAACATGGTGTGCCGCAGCAACGCCGGCGGGCGTTCTTCATTGCCCGGCGCGATGCCACCGTTCCGTTTCCCAGCCTTCCGGCGCAGGCCATGCTCACCGTCCGAGACGCGATCGGCGATCTGCCGCCGCTTCAGCATGGTGACGGACAGCCTGAGGCCGAGTACGGCGATCCGCCGGCCACCCCGTATCAGATCGGGATGCGGGCCGGGTCGCCCCTTCTGCGCGACCATGTCGCCCGGGCGCTGCGGCCCACCCAGGCCGCCCGCCTGGCCGCCATCGGCCCGGGCCAGGGTCTGCGCGATCTGCCCGACGCGCTCCGCCCGCGCTCGGGCTACAGCGGCGCGTATGGGCGTCTCACGTGGGACGCGCCCGCGCCCACAATTACGCGCTGGGTGTTCCATCCCGGGAGCGGGCGGTATGGCCACCCGCGCGACCCGCGGGTGATCACCATCCGCGAGGCCGCCCGCCTGCAGTCCTTCCCCGACAGCTTCACCTTCTGCGGCAGCTACATCCAGAAGGCCCATCAGGTTGGCAACGCCGTCCCGCCCCTGCTCATGCGCGCGCTGGCGGCCGAGATGGCGCGCATGCTTGTTTGATATGGGACGCGATATCCCCCGCGAAGCGGGGGATATCGCGTCCCATATCAACCCCAGTTTACAATCTCACTCCCCGGCGCCGCATCGCGCCGCGGAAAGAAGACTATGAACCTTGACCTGTTTTGGGATCGCATCTTCAGCGAGGAAGCGCCCGATGTCCGGGCCGCCTGGGAGGCGCTCGAGCCCGAGGAGCAGGAGTCCGTCCGCCAACTCCTGCGCGAGATCGCCGCCGACGAGGGCCGGGTGATCGAGCAGCGCCGGGCCGCCGGCTTTGCCCTCGAGATCGTCGGGGCCGCGCCTGGCACCGACGGTCTGCCCCCGGGTGCCCTCGCATTTGCCCGTGAGCTGGCTCGGGACGCCGGGATCCGCCTGCGCAAGGTCGAAGGGCTGTTAGTGGCCACTCTCAAGAAGGACGGCACGCTCGTCACCGAATTCGACATCGAGGCGGACCGGAAAATCTCGGGCGCGATTCGTGAGCGCTATCCCGATCACGGGGTGCTGTCGGAAGAGCAAGCCCATGTGTTTGGCGGCGAAGAGTGGGTGTGGGTGATCGACCCCATCGACGGCACCTCAAACTTCACTTGGGGCTTCCCGACCTGGGGGGTCTTGATCGGGCTGCTCCATCACGGCACGCCGGTGATGGGCGTGGCCGATTTCCCGATGATCGGGCACCAGTATTACGGGATCGAGGGGGTTGGCGCGTGGCTGAATGACGATCCGATCCGGGCCGCCCAGGCCGACAGCCTGCAGCCCACCCAGCTCTTCTCGGCCTGCTCGCGCACGCTCAAGTTCGGCAAGCCCAATCTGCCCATGAAGGCTCGCATCTCGGGCTCGACCGGCTTCGATCTGGCCATGCTCGCCCGCGGGTCGGTGGTGGGCGTTAT
>JAGOCU010000382.1 GCA_017998555.1 Thermoflexales bacterium | reverse complement strand
GACACCAACGGCGACGCCAACGCAGACACCAACGGCGACACCAACGGTGACACCAACCGCTACTCCGACGCTGACGCCGACCAACACCCCAACGAGTACGCCGACCAACACACCAACCCGGACGCCGACCAACACGCCAACGCCGACCAACACACCCACCGCTACCCCGACGCTGATCCCCGTCTTCCTGCCGAGAGTAGCCCGTTGAGGCGCCTCGATCTCGCCCACATAGGCGGGGATAACCCCCGGCGCAGCCGGGGGTTATCCCCGCCTATAATCTCTGCGTTCGCGGAGAAGAAACCCCAGAGACGCTCCCCCACTTTCCGACCCAGCCGCCCCAACTGCGGCGGGTCCTGGTATTGAATGCCACCTACGAGCCTTTGAGCGTCGTGCCGATGCCGCGCGCGGTGAACCTGATCCTGGCCAACAAGGCCGAGTTGACCGAGGCTTCAGATATGATGCTCCATAGCGTCAGCATGTCCATGCCGGCTCCCCTGGTCGTGCGCCTCTTGCATTACGTTCGGGTGCCGCGCAACCTGCCCATGCCGCTCTCGCGTCGCGCGGTGCTGTTGCGAGACGCCTTCACCTGCCAATACTGCGGCCTGCAACCGGGCAAGGAAGCCCTCACCATCGACCACATCCTGCCCCGCTCGCGGGGCGGCCGCACCGATTGGGAGAATGTCACCACCGCCTGCGGCGCGTGCAATCGCAAGAAGGGCAACCGCCTGCCCGATGAAGCTGGCATGCGCATCCTCCACGCGCCCACCCGCCCGCGCTTCTGGAGCATGGCCCTGTTGACCGTGCCGGGGAACGAGTCCTGGCGAAAGTATTTGGTGGGGGCGGCGAAGGATTGACGTTGGTAAAGTTGATAACGTTGATAACGTTGATAACGTTGATAACGTTGATAACGTTACCAACGTTATCAACGTTATCAACGTTATCAACGAAAGGAACCATATGCGAGCTGTAATCTTCGACCGCGCCCTCCACTACGCCCCCGACGCGCCCCTGCCTGTCCCGGCCGAGGGCGAGGCGCTGGTGCGCGTGCTCAAGGCCGGGATCTGCAACACCGATGTCGAAATCCTGCGCGGCTATCACGGCTTCCAAGGCGTGATCGGGCACGAGTTTGTCGGCGTCGTCGACGAGAACGGCACGCCTGCGCGAGTTGTTGGCGAGATCAGCGCGGTCCGCCCGGGCTCGCCCTCGCGCACATGGTTTGAGCGCTCGCAGGACCCCGAGCGGACGACGATCGGCATCCGCGGCCGGGCTGGCGCCTTCGCCGACTACGTCAGCGTGCCGTGGGCCAACCTGCACCGCGTGCCCGATTCGGTCAGCGATGACGAGGCCGTCTTCGTCGAGCCGCTTGCCGCCGGTTGCGGCATTCTCGAGCTCGTCCACATCAAACCAACCGATGATGTGCGCGTCCTTGGGGATGGCAAGCTCGGGCTGCTCTGCGCGATGGCCCTGGCCCGGGCGACCAATCGCCTGACCGTGGTCGGCAAACACGCCAACAAACTCGACATCGCCCGCGGGTTTGGCGCGCGGACGATGCGGGCCTCCGAGTGGGATGGCGCGCGGGCCGCCGATGTCGTGGTCGACTGCACCGGTTCGGCCGCGGGAATCGACATCGCCCGGCGCATGCTCAAGCCGCGCGGCACGCTGGTGTTGAAGAGCACCTATGCCTCAGCGGGCGCTACCGCCGCCAGCGCGACGACGCTGTTCGAAGCCCTGACGATGGTCGTCGTCGACGAGCAGAGGGTTGTCGGCTCGCGCTGCGGGCCGTTTGCGGCCGCGCTTGATTTGCTGGCCCGCAAGGTCGTCGATGTCACGCCGCTCATCCACGCCCGCTATCCCATCGCGCAGGCGCTCGAGGCCTTCGACCGGGCCCAGCAGCCGGGAGTGCTGAAGGTGTTATTGGAAATGGTTTAGCCGGAGACGACATTCCCCGGCTCCGCCGGGGAATGTCGTCTCCGGAACAAACCCGGACATCGCCTCAGGCGCGCAGCCGCTCGCGCGCCAGCGTCACCAGCCAGCGCACGTCGTCGCTGCGCAGCAGCCAGGCCGCGCCGAGGTAGATGGCCCCGCCGAGGGGAATCGCTGCCAGCGTCGCGACGGCGCCGTCGCCGGCCAGCGCCCGCCAGCCGGCCAGCGCCAGGGCCATGACCAGCGAGGCGCCAACGGAGCGAAGCAACCCATCGACGATCACCCGCCCGTCCAGCGCGCCGCCCACCCGGCTGAGCAGAATCGCCAGCCCGGCCGTTTCGGCCAGGGTGGCCAGGGCATTGGCCAGGGCCAGCCCGCCCACCGGCGATTGCCCGGCCGAGGCGAAGACCCGGGCGAGGAACAGGCTCAGCCCGACGTTGGCGACCATGCTCAACACGCTGAAGACCGCCGGGCGGGTCGAGTCCTTGAGCGCGTAATAGCCGCGGGTGACGATTTCAAGGGCTGAATGTCCGATCAACCCGACGGCCAGCCAGCTCAGGGTTCCAGCCACGAGCGCCGTCGATGCCGCGTTGAAACTTCCGCGCTCGAACAGCAGCCGGATCAGCGGTTGCCCAAGCAGAATCAGCCCGGCTGTGGCCGGCGCGGCGAAGGCGATGACCATCCGCAGCGCGCGGGTCAGTGACGCGCCAAAGGCGGCCCGCTCGCCGCGCGCGGCGGCCGCGCTGATGGAGGGGAAGAGGGCCGTGCCGACGGCCTGGCCGGCCATCGCGATCGGGAGCACCAGGATGGCAAACGCCTGGTCAAACGCCGACACCGCGCCGATGCCCATCTCCGAGGCCAGCCGGGTGTTCACCACGAGATTGAGCCGGGTGGCGCCCAGCCCGATCATCCGCGGGATCATCAGCCGCAGCACCTGCCCTACATCGCCGCGCGCGTCCGCCACGTCGGCCGGGGTGGGCGTTGGCCGCCGCAGCCGCAACAACGCCGGGATCTGGATGCCGAGGTGGGCGAGCGCCCCGCCGACCACACCCAGGGCCAGCCCGCGCGCGCCCAGGCCGCTCAGCGCCGTCGCGCCGGCGATCAATCCGAGCTGATACAAGGC
>JAGOCU010000046.1 GCA_017998555.1 Thermoflexales bacterium | reverse complement strand
CGTACGACAACGTCATCATGGTTGATCCGTACAACCCCGACATTGCCTATGCGGCCGGCCAGTTTGATTATGCCAACGAGCGCGGCGGCATCTACCGCACCACCAACGGCGGGGCGGAGTGGATCGATTTGGGCTACTGGCAGCATCCTGACTTCCATGCCCTGGCCATTCGCCGCGATGATCCGACGAAGATCGTGATCGGCAACGACGGCGGCGTGTGGTACTCGAACAATCGGGGCGGGCGCGCAAGCAGCGCGCTGGATTATTCGGCGGTCGATTGGATCAGCCTGAATGGAAAGGTCAACACCTCCACCTACGCGCTGGAGATGGCGACGAACCTGCAGATTGCGCAGTTCACCAGCATTCAACAGAACCCGAGCAATGTGGATCGGCTGTACGGCGGCACCCAGGACAACGGCACGCTGCGCAAATCGGCGTCTGCGATGCCGGCTGGCGGGCGCTGGTTTGACGTGCCGAGCGGTGACGGCGGCCAGACCCTCGTCGACCCAACCGCGGCCCAATACGTGTATGGCACCTATTACGGTATCAGTCCGTATCGCTACAGTGACGGTCTTGCCTTGACGGGTCCAATCGTGGGCAACACGAGCCAGGCCAGCATTCAAAGCGGAATCAACACCGCGGATCGGGCCGAGTTCTATATCCCCTGGGTGCTTGACCCGGGCAACTACCAGCGCCTGTATCTGGGCACCTATCGGCTGTATCGCAGCAACAACCGCGGCACGTCCTGGACCGCCATCTCGGGCGACCTCACCGGTGGTTGCACGGGTCTGGCCGAGAATGGCGCGCGCGGTTGCGTGATCGGCGCGATCGGCGTCACGGCCGGCGCTTCGGCCGTCTATGTTGGCACGCTGGACGGGTACGTCTGGTTGAGCACCAACGCGGACGCCGCCTCGCCGACCTGGACCCGGGTCGACAAGCCCAACTTGCCGTTCCGGCCGGTGGCTGGCATCGCGGTCGATCGCTCGGACTATCGCACCGCCTGGCTGGCCTACAACGGCTACAACGGCGCCACCCCGACCACGCCCGGCCACCTCTTCAAGACCACCGACGCCGGCGCCACATGGGTTGACGTCAGCGGCAACTTGCCGGACGTTCCGCTCAACTCGATCGTCGTCGATCCGGCCGATGGCAAGACCTTGTATGCCGGCACGGACGTCGGCTCGCTGATGAGTTCGGACGGCGGCACAACCTGGACGGCCCTCGGCACGGGCGTGCCGATCGTGGCGGTCAATCAGATTGACTTCAACCCGTTCACCCGCCGCATCGCGGTCGGCACGCATGGTCGCGGCGCGTATCAAATCGCCGACAGCGCGACCGCGCCCGCCCTGCAGATCCGCAAGACCTACAACGGGCTTCCGATCGGGCCTGGTACGGCCTTGGTCTATTCGGTCACCGTGCAGAACTGGGGGAATGCCGTCGCGACCAACGTGGTCGTCACGGATCCCATCCCGGCCAATACGACGTTCGCGTCGGCCGGATCCGGTGGCGCGCTGGTCGGCGGATCCGTCGTCTGGACAATCCCCAGCGTGGCGATCCCGACCGTATCGGACGCGACCTACGGCAGCATTGCGCCGGGGCAGGTGGTCGTCACTTTCTCAGTGGTGATCAGCGACGGCGCGGGTCTCACCCAAGGATCAGTCATCACCAATGACGGCATGCTCGCGACCTCTGATGAGGGCGCCAGCATCTCGGGCAGCCCGTTCCGCGTGACGGTGGCCGGGCCGTATGGCCTGGCAGTCACGCCCTCGGCCCGCCAGACGGACGGGACCAATCCAGGTCGCGAAGTGACCTATACGTTCAACGCCCAGAATCTGGGCTACAGCGTCGATAGCTACAACCTGAGCCTGACGGGCAACGCCTGGCCGGCCGTGACCGTCGATGGCGCGGGCGCCCCCATGACCACGCTCAACTCCGTGCCGAATGGCAGCATCGTGCCGTTCAATGTCCGTGTCACGGTTCCAACCACCGCCGTCAACGCCACCTCTGACATCGTGACGGTGACGGTCAGCTCGGTCGCCTCGCCGACCCTGTCCAAGATTGGCAGCGCGCGCACCATCGCCGTGACCATGACCGTGCTGCTGGTCGACAATGACGGCAGCTCGCCAAACGTTCAGAGCCACTACCAGAGCGCCCTGACCGCGAGCGGGAATGCCTTTGACTACTGGAATCTCAGCGCGGCCAGCCAGGGCACGGGTCTGGCCCAGAACTACATGAACGCGCACGGTTGTATCGTGTGGTTCACGGGCGCGTCGTATCCGGCCCCGATTGCCAACTACGAGACCCGCCTGGCGACCTACCTGCAACAGGGTGGCAAGGGCTTGGTGATGTCCGGGATGGACCTTCTCGACCAGGCCGCCGGAACTTCTCAGTTTGTCAAGGACTACCTCTTCACCAATTGGGATGGCACCGAGCGACAGAACGACATCGCGAGCACGAGCTACACCGCCGTGCCCACCAACAGCGTGTTTGGCGGGATGACGGGCGTCTATACCAACAATATGGACCTCATCTTTGGCCCCGGCAATCACTACGAGGACCAGGTCGATCCGATTGGCCCGGGCCAGCCAGCCTGGCGCGATTCGAACGGCGCGGTAAACGGGTTGACCGGTATCTCGACCACCGTAATGGGCAAGAACTTCAAGGTGGCGTTCGTCGCTTTCCCGGTTGAGACCTTCGGATCCGCGGCGGACAAGGCCGAATGGATGCGCAACGCCGTCGCCTTCGCCTGCCCGGCTGCCGTGCGCATGGCGTTCCTCCCGATCGTCTATCGCGATCCGTCGATCCCGACGCCGACGCCGACGAACACACCGACGGCGACGAACGTGCCGACCGAAACACCGACGCCGACGAACACGCCGACGGCGACGAACACAAGCGCCCCGACCGACACGCCCACCGCGACGGCCACATCGGCGCCTACGGACACACCGACAGTGACGCCGACCGACTCGGGCCCAACCGCAACCGCGACGGCGACCGGGACTTCGACACCGACCCCAACGGCTACGGCGACCCCATTGCCCACACCCGAGGGCATCTGGGGCTACGTCATGGTATCGGGCACGAAGACATCGGGCATCTCGATCCAGTTGCGAAACTGCACGACTTCGTTCTCGGGATGCGTAACGCAGGCGACCAGCCTGACCGATCTCGATGGCCGTTACGCGTTTACGGGCACTGCGCCCCTGGCGACTGGACGTCTTTACTACGTGCGCTGGGTGGCGTCGAGCGGCGCCCAGTGCTCCAACCGGCTGAACGCGTATATCTCTTCGGACATCTTCACGTATGCGGTGACCGGGACGGTCATCCATCATGACGATTTCGATGTCGCGCCGTTTTCTCAGATTGACCCGGCGGCGAACGCATCCGTCGATCCGCCCACGGTCTTCAACTGGCAACTGCGCAACCTGGATCTGGGTCTCGTTCCGAATGACGACTACACGCTGGACATCTTCGATCCATTGGACAGCAGTCCGGACTATGAGACCTGGCCGCCCATGGGCAATGTCGGAACCTACACCGTTGAAGTGGATGAACTGGGCGCTTCGTTCGCGGGCCTTTCCGCTGGCTGGCGCAACTTCAGTTACTTCGACATCGGGGATGGCGCCTATGCGTATACGTGTTACCGTCCTGTGACATTCAACACGGTACTGGGCAATAGTGGGGCCGCTCAAACGCGACCGAGCTCTGGCCGCGCGATCCCGGCCGGAAAGCTGGCAGAAATCGCGGAAACGACGCTTCAGTATCAAGCTCCCTAGAAGTCACCCTGCGAACGGCTGACGAGATCCCCATCCTGGCCCGAAGCGCCGGGATGGGGATCCAGCCATAGCGCGTGTCAACACGGAGGGGCGCGGCCAACCGGCCGCGCCCTTCCCTGTTTTTCTGGTCGTATACTCGCGCGAATGCAGAGATCGTTTCCGTGCCTTGTCACTGGTGTTGCGCTGCTTCTGGCCGCTTGCCAGAACGTGCCTGCGCCCACTGCTGCGCTTCCGATCCCAACCATATCCGCCACGGCCACCCCGGCGGCGACTGGCGTTGCCAGTGTCACGCCCCCTCCGATGAAAGACGACATGCCAAAGGACCCGCCGCGCACGCCGAGCCTGCAGGCCGAGCCGGCCGACACGGAAGAGGCCATGCCAGCCATCCTGGCGGTGCGCGCAAAACTCATCGAGAGCCTCAACGCCAAGGCTGACGATATCGAGCTGATCAGGGTGGAGAAGGTTCGTTGGCCGGAGGGCGTTCTGCCGATGTTCGCCGGGACGACGCCCCGGCCCGATACCTTTGTGCGCGGCTATCGCATGCAGTTTCTCGCCGCCAACGTCGGCTATGAAGGCCGATCGGATCTGTTTGGCGGGCGCATCGTGATCGTAAAGCTGCCTTGACGGCCCGCCTGCCTCTGGTATAATCCGGCCGTTCGCGGGGCAGTGATGACTGTCCCACTCAGTCGCCGACGTAGCTCAGCTGGTAGAGCACACGACTGAAAATCGTGGGGTCAACAGTTCAATCCTGTTCGTCGGCATGGCATGCGGGAGTAGCTCAGACTGGTAGAGCGATTCCTTGCCAAGGAATAGGTCGCGGGTTCAAGTCCCGTCTCCCGCTCTGAAGGCAAACGGGCGACTTCGGTCGCCCGTTTGCGTCTCGGGCCTGTAGCGCAGTTGGGAGCGCGCCTCAATCGCACTGAGGAGGTCAGGGGTTCAAATCCCCTCAGGTCCACTTACACGGAAAGGGCAAGGCCCCCGCAACGCGGGGGCCTTGCCCTTTCCGTCTACCACATGTCCTTGCTGCTCGCCTGGAAAGGCACGGCGACCTCGGGTTTGGCCGCCTTGCTCTGCGGGGCCAACAGATTCAGCATTTTGCGGGTGTAGCCCATCAGCCGGCTCTGATCACGCGTGTTTGGGCTGGGGATCAGGACATGCCGGTCGCCATCGATGACGATCTCGGCCGGTTCCTTGACCGCGCAATGGTTGACCCCGCCTTTGCCCGTCAGCGATTCCTGATACGCCCCGATCTGCGCGACCACGACATACAGCTTCTCGTTGGGGCGGGGCACGGGAAGGCGCAGCCAATCCCGATTCACCGTACTCGGCGGCCACACGTCCATCGAATCGCAGGTCACCCCGCGCAGCCACATCGGATAGGCCCGTCGATTGGCCAGGTTCGCGGGAATGACAGGAAAGTCGTGGCCCAGCAACAGCCCGTCGATGCTGGACTCGATGAAGCTGCCATCGACGATGCCGAACAGGATGGGCGCGCCGCCGACCAGCCCCTGGGCCTTGACCGCCAGGACAGGCATGATATTGAAATTCGCCTCGGCCGCGATCAGGCTGCCCGGTTCGAAGGCCAGACGGGGCAGGGTCGTTGCGCCGGCTTTTTCGGCTTCTTCCTGGATCGCCGTCATCATCGCCTGGAACGCGCCCAGGTGATCGTAGGCGTCACCCAGAAGCGGCAATCCGCCGCCGACGTTCAGCGTATCGAGCCCCGGGCAGTCGCGTTTCAGCTCGAAAAACAGGCTCGCCGAGAGGCGTACGCCGTCGACGATTTCCGGCAAGCTCGGGCTGGCCTCGGCCGCGCCGACCATGGCATGGATCATGCGCGGGTGGAGCAGCGGATGTCCAGCCAGGCGCTTGAGCGCCTTGCGCGCCTGGGCGACCGTCAACCCAAACCCGGCATTGACAGAATCCAGGCCAAAACGATCCGCGGTCAGGCCAAAGGCGAGGCGCACCCCGCATTGCATGGGCGCCGCTACCCGGCGCGAGAACCAATCCACCTCGTCGAGCGAGTCCAGGATCGGCACGACATTCAAGCCAACTGCGTGCGCGCGCAGGATCGCCGAGGCGTAGTCTTCGATGTAGCGATCCAGTGGCGGCGCGCCGTCGTCGATTGTCACGCCTTTGCGCGGCTTGCGATCGTCCAGGCGCTCGGGCGGGAGCTTGAAGCCATTGCTGATGACGGTGAAGGCCTTCGGCAACAGGCCGGCCTTGAAGAGCAACTCGAGGTGCATCAGGTCCTGGGCCGAGCTGGTCTCGCCCAACGCGCCCGCCTGATATGCAGGCAACACCACCCCGGCGTGCATGCGGGCCTTGGCGGCATAGTAAATGTCGGCCGGGGCGCCGTAGCGGGTATGCCGCCGCGCCGTGTCCAGCAGGGCCCGCAATTCGGTCACCCGCCGGCGGACCCAGGCCGCGTCGATGACCGATAACGGCGCGTCATAGCGCTCGACCCAGTCCAGGACGCGTTTGTCGCCATACAGCAGGTCGCCCTTGGCGTCGTAGTTGAACTGCTGCCACAGGCCGGGCAGGGGATAGTCCTCGCGCGCGGCCACTTCGGCCCGCACGACGTCACGGTGGGGCGGGATGCACACCATCCGCCCCTTGCGCGGCACGGTGATGCGATGAACGGGTTCAGAAGTCACAGGAGGAATGGTAACTCAGGACTGTTCAGTAGGAAGCTCCATGCCCAGGCCCGGCGTACGCCGGGCCTGGGCATGGAGCTTCCGAAATGGTCCGGGAGAAGCGCCCTTAGCGCGCTTTCGAGCGCAGAATCACGCCGCTGGCGTGACCGACCTCGCCAACGTCTCCGCCTGCGCGTGAATCGGTCATATTCTGCTGCACCGCGCCGCGATACTGCTCGGGCACGCTGACGGCCTCGAGGCCGTACTCGCGTTCGGCAATGTCGATCAGCACCCGGGCCGGCGATTCACCGACGCCGAGGCTGTAAACCCGCTTCTTGTAGGCGGCCGCGATGAGCTTGGCGGTGCCTTCGTCCACGTCGAAACCGCAGATTTCGTGCAGAAAGTAGTGGATGACATTCCAGCCGCTCAGCGGGCCGAGCAGGATCTCGGACTCGGTCACCCCAAATTGGTCTAGCGGATGGGCTTCATATGCGCTGGCGTCGTTCAGCACGGCCTTGGCGTGCACACCGGCGGTGTGGGTGCGGTTGGTCAGGCTGACCGGCTCCTTGCCGGGCACCAGCTTGCGCATCTTGTCGGCCATCATGACGTTGATGGGATACGACGCGCGCAAGTGGTAGCTCTCGAGCCGGTCGTATTCCTTGTCGATGAAGAGGTTGTAGAGCAGCCCGGTCATGCTGGTGATTCCGCTCCGCTCGGCGATCCCCAGAATCGTTGTGTTCATGTAGCGCATCCCGGCCCGGGCCGCCTCCAGCGCGTTGATCAGCGAGAAACCGCGGTCGTCGTGAAAGTGACCTTCGAGCTCGACATTGGGGTAACGCGCCCGCAGGGCCCGAACCCGCGCGCCGACAATGGCCGGTGTCGCAACTCCGACGGTATCGGGCGCGCCAAAGCGATCGACCGAATCCGCAACCTCGTCGTAGACCCGGAATAGATCGGACTCGGACGTGCGAAAGGCGTCCTCGCCGCTGAAGCGCAACACCAGGTGGGGGTGATTGCGACGGACATCTTCCAGGAGTCTGCGCGCGCTGGCGGCGATGCCGGCCAGGTCGCGGCCATGGTTGTGCGCCCGCGATTGCTCGGACGTGCCCATGTAGAAGTTCAGTCCATCAAAGCCCGCCTTGACCGCGGCTTCAACGTCCGCGGGGTGGGTGCGCACATGGGCAAGCAGGAAGGTGTACCCCTTCTGGACGACGAGCTCGTCACGCGCCTGGCGGATCACCTCGAAGTCGGCGGCTTCCTGCGGGCTGACGATGGGGGCGAACAGCTCGATGAACTTCACTCCGTATTCGATCAACGCCCGGGCGACCTCGACCTTGTCATCGGCGCTGAAGAAGTATTTGAAGTGGTCGTGGAGAAGCGGCGACTGGGTGCCGTCCCGAAGCGTGGTGTCGATGATCTCGAGCCCGCGCGGGCGGTAGTTGCGGAAGGAAAAGGGAACAGTCATGACGGGCTAGGCAAGCAGCGTTGTCAGCGTCCGTTCCAGCACGCGCACACCGCGCTCAAACTCGGCGATCTCGACATGCTCGACCGGAGTATGGTCCAGCGCTGAATCGCCGGGGCCATACGCGACAGTCGGGCATTTCCAGAAGGGGGCGACCACGTTCCAATCAGAGGTCCCGGTTTTGTCGTAGAAGATCGGCCGCACTTTTTCCTCGCGTATCGCATTGACAAACGCCCGGGCCAGGGGCGAGGCACGGTCTGATTTGACCGCGGGTTCATTGCCTCGGAAGGAGATTGTGGACAGAACCTTGTCGAGCGAGCTGGCCGCCTTCAGCCCTTCAAACTCGTCCAGAATCTTCTTCTGCATCTGGCCGGGGGTGATCTCCAGCGGCAGCCGGAACCCGATGAAGACGTCGCACCACTCACGCATGCCGTCGTCGCCCGAACGGATGTCGCGCAGTTTGGGCATCAGCAGGTCGAAGGCTTTTTGCTTCTCGCCGTTATACAGTTCGGCGAAAGAGCGCAGGCTGTTCCAGAGTTTCACGGCGTATTCGCTCGGGTTGGGCCCGGGCCGGGCGGTGTGCTGGGAGGCCTGCTCCATGTGAGCCTCCATCAGCAGGCGGCCCTTGTAGCCGGTGGTCACGCCTTCGCTGCCGCTTGGCTCCCCGATGATGAGCATCTCGGGCGAGTACTGGGTGATGACAAAGCGGGCGCCTTTGGCATAGGCGCTCTCCTCGCCCGTCGCGCCGATCACAACAAGCTGCCAGCCTTCGGGGACAGGCGGCAGACCGCGGGCCCGGCGGCCGGACGCCCAACGGCTGGCGGCGGTGATAAAGGCGCACAAGGGTCCCTTGGCGTCGACGGTCCCGCGCCCATACAGCTTGCCGTCCTCAATGCGCACGGGCACCTCGCCCGCCACGGTGTCAATGTGTCCGAGAAAAACGAGTTGGCGCGGGCCGCTGCCCAGGATCCCGACCGTGTTATCGGCGTCGTCGACAAAGGCCCGCTCGAAACCCAGCGTCGCCATTTGGCGGCTGAGAAAGACCGCCACCTCGCGCTCTTCGCCGCTCACGGAGCGGATCCGCACGCACTGTTCCAGCAGGCTGATCATGACG
The DNA here is from genome assembly GCA_017998555.1 of Thermoflexales bacterium. Classification (GTDB taxonomy): domain Bacteria; phylum Chloroflexota; class Anaerolineae; order J036; family Brachytrichaceae; genus Brachythrix. The sequence goes on along the minus strand of JAGOCU010000046.1, from coordinate 2,254 downwards.
GATTGGCCAGCACGCGGGCAGTCGCTTCGACCACCCGGTCGATCTCCGCGCGGGTGATGATGGCGGGCGGCAGAAAACGCAGCACATTCAAGCCGGCGGGCAGCGCGAGGATGCCCTCGGCCTGGAGGGCTTTGAGAAACGGCGCGACCCGCGTGCGCAATTCGACCCCGATCAGCAGGCCGCGGCCGCGCACTTCCTTGATCACGGGCGCGTTGATCTCCTCGAGCCGCTCCATGAAATAGGCGCCTTTCTCGGCCGCCTGGGCGGGCAAATCGAGCCGGATCATTTCGCGGAGTGAAGCGAGACCGGCCGCGCAGGCCAGGGGGTTGCCGCCAAACGTGCTGCCATGGGTGCCCGGGGCGAGATTCTTGACCGCGTCGCCGATCCCGACCGCGCCCATTGGCACGCCGCCTCCGATGGCCTTGCCCATCGGCATGAGGTCCGGCGTCACGCCCGAGCGCATGCAGGCGAACCACGCGCCGGTGCGGGCGAACCCAGTCTGGACCTCGTCGATGATGAGCAGGGCCCCGCGCTCGCGGCACAGCGCCCGCGCGCCGCGCAGGTAGTCATCATCGGCGGGATGCACCCCGCCTTCGCCCTGTACGGCTTCGAGGATGACGGCGGCGGTCTGCTCGTTCACCGCATTGGTGAGCGCCTCGAGGTTGTTGAAGGCGACGTGGCTGAAACCTGACAGCAGCGGCTGAAAGGGCTCGCGATACTTCGGCTCAAAGGTCGCAGAAAGCGCGCCCATCGTCCGGCCGTGAAATCCGCGCACGGTCGAGACCACGTTGGGGCGGCCCGTGCTTAGCCGGGCGAACTTGAGGGCGGTTTCATTTGCCTCGGCGCCCGAGTTGCACAAAAAGAAGCGGTTCAGCCCGGCCGGAACGACGCTGCTGAGGAGTTCGAGGAACTCGGCCCTTGTGTCGTTGTAGAAGATCTCGGGACAGGAGATCAGGGTCTGCGCCTGTTCATAAATGGCGCGGGCAACCGCTTCGTTGGCATGGCCCAGCGTGCTGACACCCTGGCCCGATACGCAGTCGATGTAGGCGCGGCCCTGTTTGTCCCAGAGCGTGGCGTCCTTGCCGCGCGCGATGACAATATCGCGTTTCGCGTAGACGCCGGAGGCGAGGCGAGACTCACTATCCATGTTTCCGTGTTGATATGGCTGTTTATCCGCATGAACCCGCGGTGATAGGCGGGGCATCATACACCGGCGCGGGCAATCATCGCGCGCTACCTGACGACTTCCCGACGATTTGTTTCCCGTCAAGCGCGCCGCGCGCGCGCCTGTTACTGTTTCTTGCGGCGCCCGGCGAAATCCGAGAGCCAGGGAAGCGCTTGCAGATCCCGTTTCCGAGATCATCTCGGAATACAAGCTCTGTTGGGCGCCATAGAACCACTAACAAAACCGATTTCCGCTACGACATCCCCCGTCGAAGCCGGGGGATATCGTAGCGGAAGAATGGTTCAGTTAGGCGTTCCCAGGGAAAGGTGAGATGGACGAGCGAGTGACCTATGACAGCGCAAGCGGGGTTGCGGTCTTGATGCTCAACCGCGCCGAGCGCAGGAATGCGATCGATCGCTGGATGCTGCAATCCTTGATCGGGGCGCTGCGCCGGGCGAATGAGGATCCGCAGGCGCGGGTGGTGGCCTTGACCGGCCTTGGGCGCGGTTTCTGCGCGGGCCTGGATCTAGATGAAAATAGATCGTTGGACGATGAAGCGGGCGAAGAGTACGCCCGGACGTGCGGGCAATTGCTCCTGCGCGCGGCAGGGGCGGTGCGCAAGCCCATCATCGTCGCCGCCCACGGCGTGTGCAGCGGTCTGGGCGCGTCACTGGCCCTGGCATGCGACATGCGGGTGATGAGCGACGACACCGTCCTTGACCCGGGTCCAGCAGACGGGAGCTGGGTGCCCGAGGCGGGCATGTCGTGGTTTCTCACGCGCCATCTTGGCTATGGTCGGGCATTCGATGTGATCGCCCGTCACGATCGGCTCACGGCGATGCGCTGTCTCGAGCTGGGGCTGGCAAGCGATGTGCTGCCTCGCGAGACCCTGATGTCCGAGACGATGCGGATTGCGGCGACCCTGGCTGCCCAGCCGGCCCACGCCCTGACCCACGCCAAGGCGGCCTTGCGCGACGCGATTGGCATGTCGCTGATGGACGCGGTCGCCAATGACGCCCATTTGCGCCGGCTCGAGCGTGAAGCCGGACAAATCCCGCGCTTGTCCCAACCGACCCCGGCAGGTCAGAG
>JAGOCU010000381.1 GCA_017998555.1 Thermoflexales bacterium | reverse complement strand
CAACACCGCCCCGACGGCATACGCGCCCATGGCGATCAGGAAGATCGGGGTGAGGCCGACCCGGTCCTGCAGCCAGCCGCTGATGGGCGGGGCGAGCGTGCCGACGTTGATGGCCGTGGTCAGGATCAGGTTCACCACCGCATACTCGACCGGCGGCGTGCGATCGATGATGTGGGCGCGATAGAGCGGCAGGGCCAGATTGAAGATGGCGGCCCGGGCGACCAGGGCCGCCACCACCCAGGCCAGGGCTGGGCTGAAGCCCACCACACCGTAGGCGATCACCGAGAGCGCCGCCCCGGTCACCAGCGATTCGACCCGGCCCAGGCGTTGGGCAAACCACGGCCCGGCAAACGTCGCCACCCCCATGCTCAAGTTCATCGCCGCCAGCAGCATGCTGAGAAACTGGTCCGACACCCCAAAACGGTCGCGCAGGATCAGAGTGAGAAAGCGGGCCACCATGCTGCCCCCGAAGAAGATGATGGCCAGCGGGAGCGCATAACGAAACACCGGTGTGCGCAGCTTGATCAGGACGCGCGGGTCGAAATAGCGCAGGGCGGCCATGCGCCGGACCGGCGCGAGCGCCCCATCCGGGCCGGCCTCGTGCGGGAGCTCGGGCGGATGCAGGCGCGCGAGCGGGAGCAGGGCGATGACGCGGATTCCCAGGGAGACCAGGAGGGCGGCCCGGTAGGCCTCGGCTGAGTCGGCCCGGGCGGCCAGCCCGAGCGCCAGGGCCGCCGGCAGCACCCCGGCCAGCAGGTTGCCGGCCACGGCCGCGATTGTGCTCACCCCCTCGCTCACGCTGAACAGCCGGGTGCGGTTGGCTGGCGTGCTCAACATCGCCGCGAGCGGCACAACGGTGAGGGCATACATCACCAGTCCGAACCCGCTGATGGCATACAGGATCAGCATGGCTTCGAGCTGGGGGATCAGGAGCGTGCCCGCCCAGGCCGCAATCCCGATCGCGGCCCCGGTCAGGATGGCCCGGCGCTGGCCGAGCCGGTCCATCAGCCAGGCGGCCAGAGGCGCCATCAACGCGCCGCCCAGGTTGTGCGCGAGCGTCATCCAGCCAATCGAGGTCCGGTTGAGGCCAAGCGCGGCCAGGTAGAGCTCAAACAGCACCGCCGGGACGCCGGTCCCGACGAACCAGATGCCCAGGCCGATGACCAGCAGCCAGCCCTGGCGCGAGATCGCGGCTGGTCGCGGTTTTTCGTCAGGCACGCCCCAATCCTATCTCTCGCCCATAGCCTGGCTCGACGGTCACCCGCCCATCCGCATACGCTTCCCGTCCGCGCAAGACGACCCGCTCGACCCGGCCCTTCATCTCCCACCCTTCAAAAGGCGTCCACCCTGCCCGGGTCTGCATCTGCGCGCCCCGGGCGGTCCAGACCGCGTCGAGATCGACCTCGATCCAGGTCTCGGGCTGCTCGGGCAGGGCGTAGATGCGGCGCGGGTTGGCGCTCATCCGGGCGATCACACCGTCCAGACTGAGCAGGCCTTCATCGACCAGACGCAGATAGAGCGGCAGGGCCGTCTCGAGCCCGGGGTAGCCGGGGGGCGCGGCCGGGCTGTCCTTCTCGGCCAGCAAATGCGGGGCGTGGTCGGTGGCGAACATGTCGATCAGGTCGAGGTTGGCCCGCAGGGCCAGCATGTCGGCCCGGGTCGCCAGCATCGGGCGGACCTCGGCCCGGCCCGGGCCGAGGCGGGGGATGTCCTCATCGCACAGCCACAGGTGGTGGGGGCACACCTCGCAGGTCACCGCGATCCCGGCCTCCCGGGCCCGCCGGATGAGTTCGAGCTCGTCGATGCGGCTGACATGGCAGATGTGGATCGAGCGGCCGGCCAGATGGGCGGCCATGATGGCGGCTGCGGCCGTGCGCTGCTCGGCATGACACAGCAGCGGGCGCCCGGCCGGCCAGGCCCGGGCGTGGGCGAGCAGCGCGCCGAGGCCGTCCATCTTGAGCGTGCCAAACGTATTATCCAGATACATCTTCAGCCCGGCGCAATCGTTCGCCAGGTCCGCCGCGCTCGCCACGTTGTCGACCGTCGCGCCGAGATAGAGGCCGAAGTCGCAGCGGGCTTTGGCCCGGGCCGCCGCGCGGGCGAGGCCGAGGGTGGCGGCGTCGGTCACTGACGGGCTGGTATTGGGCATGGCGGCAACGTAGGTGAAGCCGCCGGCCAGCGCGGCGCGGGTGCCGCTGTCGAAGTCTTCCTTATGGATGGCGCCGGGCTCGCGCAGGTGAACGTGGGTGTCGACCAGGCCGGGCAGTTTGATCGTGGTCATGGGGTGCAGTCTATCGCTCCGCCAGCATCTCCTGTTTGAGGTTGGCCCGTCAAGGGCGGCGGACGCCATGGGTATGGCCCTTGCAAGGCCAACCGCTGTGGGATCGTAGCTACGTCGAGTGCCTCGCCGGGCAAGGATTTCAACAGAAGAACGGAAGAAAGAAGGAATATCACCCTTCCGTTCTTCCTTTCTTCTGTTGTTTGCCGGGAGTGGCGCGGCGACGCGCGTTGGCGTTTTGTCGGGTTTCCGTCAAGGGACATCGATCATCCTGTCCATCCTGTTCATCGATGTTCGATATCCCTGAACGCCTCCGCCACCGACACCTGGCGCCACGCGCCGAGCGCAAGGTCGCCCAGCTTGACCCCGCCGATGGCGACCCGCAGCAGGCGCAGGGTCGGCAGCCCGACCGCGGCGGTCATGTGCCGGACCTGGCGCTTCTTGCCCTCGCGCAACACGATCTCGAGCCAGGCCGTTGGGCCTTTCGGGGTGACGGGCTTGCTCCGCTCGCCGACCGCCGGCGCTTCGGGCAGGATGCGCGCCTCGCACGGCTGGGTGACGTAGTCCTGGATCTTCAAACCACGCCGCAGCGCGGCCAGGGCGGGCTCCGTCGGCACGCCCTCAATCTGGGCCCAGTAGGTCTTGGGCAGCTTGTGGCGCGGATCAGTCAGGCGGTGGATCAGCGCGCCCTCATCCGAGAGCAGGAGCAGGCCCTCGCTGTCGTAGTCGAGGCGGCCCGCGGCGTAAACGCCGGCCGGCAGGCCAAACTCGCT